>JAJYGB010000195.1 GCA_021785235.1 Bacteroidota bacterium | reverse complement strand
TTTGTGCAGCATGAAGAATAACTCACTCTACTTCCGGCCCGCGCTTTTCGCGGGTCTGATAATGGCGATAATAAACTTCGCGCCGGGATTGGACCTTGTCAACTGCTTCTGCTGCGCGGGACTGTTCATCGGGGGAGTACTGGCGGTACTTTTCTTTCGCATAGACGCGCCGCCCGACCACACTATTCTGAATATTGACGGGTTTTATCTCGGGCTCTGGACTGGAATATTCGCCGCCGGCTTCGAGACTGTCCTCAACATAACCATCGGCCCCTTCATCGCCGACATCAAGTTCCAGATGTTGAAGAACATTCTGAAGAGGATTCTCAACGGAACGCCGATGCCATCCGGTTTAATGGACCAGCTGAGCCAGGCAATCGCCGCGGCAAAAAGGCCGGGGCTGTTCGATACTCTCCTGAGCTTCTTCTTGATTGTCGTGGTTTATTCGATTTTCACGATCTTCGGAGCGTTGCTTACGACTGCTTTCATTCAGAGACAGAAGTCAAAGCAAGTTTAAACATACCCGTTCCAGCGGTCCACACTTCATCTCGGGATGTGCTCGGCAGAAAGTCACGAGCACCCGTCCCGCACGCTACCTCGTGTCTGAGCCCTAACCGTCTATCCTGAGATCATCCGGGACTTCAATTTCCATCCTCAGAAGCGCGGTGCTCATTGTTTTACCCTGCGCGTCGTTCCGCAGCGAGACAGTGCCACCTCCACCGAGTGCTTCGTGCAGAAGGAAGTTCAACGCATACAGATTTGGGAGCTCGAAGCGCTCGACCGGCCCCTTGCAGATCCCTTTGAAATGGCTTTTCACCGCATCGGTCGTGACCTTCTCTTTCAACAGCGGGTAATATTCCGGCTTCCGGGCGATCAGTCCGACATTGGACGCGTCCCCCTTGTCTCCGCTCCGGGCGTGCGCGAGATGTATCAATTGTACTTTCTTCATTTCACTCCCTGTCATTAGCACCTTTTAGAACTCAGATTTCAGAGACCTCTACGACGGGTTTCAACAGGCTCTTTGGAATCAGCGACGGCCAATACGCCACCACCTCCTGAGGCTTCGGCCGGCCGGCACCAAATCCCGTCACGGTCGGAGGACCGGTCAGCACTAGTGGAACAAGTTGCCTCCCAAACGCGTCGATCGCTTCCCTGTCTTTTCCCCTCACCGCGACTCTCAATACCACCTCGTTCAACTCGGAAGGCATCGGGCTGAGCGGACCGTGACAGGAATTATAGCCGAGGTATTCCGTGTGAAACTCTTCGTAATTGTGCCCGAGATCCGTCAGCCGTTGCCGCATTATTTTGTCGGCGGCTTTCGCTTTGTCCAGAGCATCAGGCCAGCCGTAAGTGAGCGTCCCGACAGCGTAAAATCCGTCGGAGTATGCCATCGAAACTTTGTAGAACTCCGTAGCGGGTTTTCCCTTAACGTCAAAAACTCTGACCCTGTTGTCACCCGATTGTTCAAGGTTTATGCTCGTAAAATCAGCGATTACCTCCGGCGTGATATATTCTTTCGGGTTCCCGATCTCATAAAGGAGCTGTTCCTTGATCGTGTCTACGGAGACGAGTCCCCCGGTGCCCGGATGTTTTGTGATATATACAGTACCGTCCGGGTGAGCCTCCGCGACGGGGAAACCGATATGCGCGAGGTCCGGCACGTTCCTCCAATCCTTGAGATAATTCCCGCCTGAAGATTGCCCGCCGCATTCGAGTATGTGACCTGCCACGATGCCCGCCGCAAGCTTGTCGTAATCTTCTTCATTCCATCCGAACTCATATATCATGGGTGCCAGCGTCAGGCCGGTGTCGGTAGCTCTTCCTGTCAGTACAATTTGAGCACCATCTTTCAGCGCTTCCGCGATCGGGAACGCACCGAAATACACGTTCGCGCTTTGAAGACGTTCGCGAACTGTCCTGAGGCTCTCACCGGTGTCCATGTTCTTCAAATCGCGGCCTTCCTTCAGAAGCTCGTCGATCCGGCCGTAAATATCGTCGCCGTAGACCACGCCGATCCTCAGCCCCTTCACCCCTGCCTTCTTCGCGATTTCAAAGATCGCGTCGCGGCATGACTGCGGGTTCACACCTCCACCGTTTGTTATTACTTTAATATTCTTCTCCACGACGATCGGGAGTATCTGTTCCATAACGGGAAGGAGGTCCTTCGCGTATCCGAGTTTTGAATCCCGGGACTTCTGTTTCTGAAGGATCGACATCGTCACCTCGGCAAGGTAGTCCATAACGAGGTAATCGGTGGGCCCTTTACTCACCTGCCAGTAAGGTGCCTGCGGTAGATCCCCCCAGTATCCCTGACCGGATGCTATGCGTATGAATTCTTTCTGTTTCAATGTGCCTCTCAGTTGTTTGATGAGGTCAGGAAACTCGCCGACCCGCTTTTGGCGGTCCCGCGAATTGCGTCAACTCCGTATTCCGGCGGCGTCTCTTTCCTGAACTGTGAGTTCAAAAACTTTCTGCATCAATTCCTCGTCGGCGCGCGTGAACACTACGTTCCGCCGCTCCATGACCCTGCGTGCTACCTCAACAGCTTTGTCGGGCCTGTACACCAAAAATTTCGACGTGGCTTCTCCCCATGAAAAAGCAGGGAGGTACTTGGGTGGCGAGCCGGTGCCGAAAATATTGCAGCACACGCTTACCACCGTGCCCGTATTGAACATTGAATTGATCCCGCACTTGGAGTGATCACCCATTGTTAGGCCGACGAACTGCAGGCCGCTCTCTACCATCGAGCCATCGTTATATACCTTCACGCTGCCGTAGTCATTCTTGAGGTCGCTCGTGTTCGATCCCGCGCCAATGTTCACCCACTCACCTAGGTATGAGTGTCCAACGAAACCTTCGTGCTGTTTGTTTGAATGGGCATGGATTATCGAATCCTCGACCTCTCCACCCACTTTGCACATCTCGCCTATCGACGTATTCTCATATATTTTCGCGCCCGCTTTGATTACGCTCCCCTCGCCGATGAATACGGGCCCCTTTATGAACGCATGCGGCATCACTTCCACGTCCCTGGCTATGTAAATTGGCCCCTTCTCGGCATCCAGGACGGCTCTCGGCTTGACTTTAGCTCCCTTGCCCAGATGTATTTGCGACGCATTCAGGAGAAGAGCACCATCATAAACTTTTCCGAGAACTTCGGGTTGTCCCCGTGTCAGTGCAGCGAAATCGGAGACAAGTTCAGATCCGTTTCTGTTTACCAGCTCCCATGGATAGCTGATGAGCTCTGACCCCGTCGTCTCTTTCCTTTCGATGCCTGCGAAATCAGCCGCTGACACCAGCTTCTTCCCTATTGAATTCCTGTACGACTCAAGATTGTCACCCGACAGCCAAACCGCAAGGAGTGCATCACCGTCAACATAAGCAACGTCGACTCCCCTATATTCAAACTTGTGTAATGCCTCAGGGGTGAAGAGCATCCTCCCATTTATCAGAAGTAACCTTTCTGCGTCCTTCGGGATTTCATTTACATACGCGCCGGTATGTTTCTCTTTTACCGTATCTCTGAGGTAATCACGCGTATGAAGGACAAATATCTCGTCGGGATAGGCACGTGTGATCTTCTCGCGGAGCGTCGTCTGGCCGCATCTCAAGTCATAGGCGGGACGGAAGTGCGTCAGTGGCAGCAATCGCCTGTAGTATTCGTCCTCAAATATGCAGATGTGCATGAATTTCCCTGGCCTTGTTAGACGCTGAATACATTCGCAGACTTCGGGTTTATGGCTCAACAATTATAAGCCATTTGAGGATAAGATTCATCCTGAAAAAGTATCGCAGTCCGATAACTCCGCCGGAAAATATCCGACTCACTTGAGAGCCGGACCGAGGAGGCGCTCCGCTCCGGAAATTGTTCCATCGTTCTTTGCGTTTTCGGACCACCTCTTTTATATTTTTACAAAAATTGATCGTTCCCACATGCAGAGGTATATGACATTCCACGCGCCATGGAGCAGGAAGCTGGGTTACTCAACTCTTCTACTAATCCTGATCCTGTTCGGTGCCTCAACGCTCGGCCGGATGACAATTCACGATGGTGACCTTTTTGCCGCCTTCATGGTCACTGGCGTTCCGCTCCTTCTGGCAAGCGGTTCTTCCCTGTTTGTAATCCGCGGATACATAATTACAGAAGAGTCTCTATTTGTCCAACGTCTCTTCTGGAACACCCAAATCGATCTGAGCAACCTGTCATCGTGCGAAGTGAATCCCACCGCGATGGCTCGCTCGCTCAGGACATTCGGAAACGGAGGGATGTTCTGCATATCCGGTTATTTTCATAACAGTACGCTCGGCAATTACCGCGCGTTCGCTACGGACCCCAAGCTTTCAGTCGTCCTTCGCTTCTCGGACAAGATCATAGTTGTTACGCCGGATAATCCGCAGCAATTCGCGGCCGCGTTGAGAGACATACCGAAGAGGTCAATCCATTCACAACCGTGAGAGTTCTCACGCACAAGAATATCCGGCGGCGCCCGGCGATGAAAG
>JAJYGB010000062.1 GCA_021785235.1 Bacteroidota bacterium | reverse complement strand
CCTGCAATGCAACCTCGATCATCTCATGGCGAACATAAAGAAACGGGGCCGGAAATTCGAGAGGACTATTTCGACGGAATACATCCAGAGCCTGAACGAAGCCTACAACTATTTCTTCTTTCGCTATAAATCATCGCCACTCCTTATCGTCAACGCGGATCAGATCGATTTTGTGAACAACGAAAAGGATTTCGACAAACTTGCCGCCGAGATACTGAGACCCCGAAAGGTCGCGGAATATTATAACCCGATATTGAAGTAATGCTAGAACCTCTGATCTGGATATTCTTTTTCTATGCCCTCTATCGTTTCATAAGAAGTGCAATTCAGGGCGCCGTCAAGCGGGGCATAAGCGATTACGAAAATCAGAAAAAGAGGCAGGAACATCGCAAAAATGAGGTTAAGATCGACCGGAAGAAGATTGAAGACGCGAAGTATGAGGATCTCAAGTAGGAGCTGGCGCAGTTGATCGCCGGTGTCAATAATAAGGAAAGCTACGGCAAGAAATTTGAGCGCATCGCAAAACGCGCGGCAAGATCGATCCTCGCCCGGCTGGCATCCAGAGGTGGGCACCATCTTAATCTCCCCGTGGACGTAAATTCCATAAAGAAAGTCATAGTCATCCGGCAGCACAACCAGTTCGGAGATGTGCTCTGTACAGTGCCCCTGTTGAGGTCGATGTCCGAGAAATTCAAGCTTCAAGAACTCGCCGTCGTAGTGTCACCGCAGAATGTAGATGCGTTAGCCGGGTGCAAGTATGCCACGAAGCTTATCAATTATGACAAACTTGCCTTTTACAGGAAGCCATCACTGTTCTTCAATTTCATCAAGGAAATTCGCAGGGGATATGACATCCTTCTCGTCCCCTCGAACGTCTCTCTGTCTCTCACGAACGACATAATGGCGTTCTTCGTCAGGGCGAAGAAGAAACTTGGACCGGCGTCGCTTGAAAGTAAATCTAACCGGACGGGCTCCGTATATGATATCGCGGTGGATCTGAGTTGGGGCGACAATCCGGTTCACCAGTCTTACCGAAACATGAAAGTCGCGTCTCCGCTCGGGATCGGCAGGGAAAGCGACAACGGCGAACTGGAATACAAGGTCGATTCCGTATCTGACAAAGAGGCGAACGACTTTGTCGCCCGCCTTACTGGAAAGGGAAATCCAAGGGTGGCTCTCCACGCCGGAGCCGGTAAGGTCCCTAACAGGTGGAACGTCGCCAACTTCGCCGCTCTCTCGGATTTGCTCCACAATAAATTGAACGCGGAGATATTCCTGACAGAAGGACCGATGGACCACGAGGTGATTGAGGAACTCGCAAGCCTGATGAAGGGACCATTCGTCCGTGTGAGGAACAAGGCGGTTTCGTTCGTGGCGGCAGTCCTCAAACAGATGGACCTGGTGATCACAAACGATACTGGCATAATGCACCTTGCGGCCGCGGTCGGAATCCCCACGCTTTCGCTCTTCGGCCCCACTGATCCGCTCCAGTGGTCCCCTCTTGGAAAGCGGAATAGATTTATACTCGGAAGGGGCGGCGATATAAACACCATCTCCGTCGATAAAACTTTTACGCTCGCAAAGAAGGTGCTTCGAACAAGATAGGAACGAGATGGAATTTTTTGACAAGGTTAAGGATTGGCTGCTAGAAAGACTACAAAAGATTGAATTCTCACAGGAACCGATACATCTGCTTCTTGCCATTATAACCGGGATACTTGCCGGCTTCGGCGGAATTCTTTTTTACAAAATGATTCAGCTAGTCGAACACCTTATGTTCGATGCCCCCGCGGGTTTCTTTGGCTTGACAAATCTTATAAACCTGGAAGGATGGAGACGGTATCTCATCATTCCCATTATACCGGCTATCGGTGGATTAATCGTTGGGTGGATCGCCATCAAACTTGCTCCGGACTCAACGGGCGAGGGAGTTCCGATGGTAATCGAGAATGTCGCCAAGAAAGGGGGCATTCTCAATCCGTTCCTGGCGGTGACAAAACTGATAACCAGTGCCATATCCATCGGAAGCGGCGGCGCCGGAGGTCGTGAAGGTCCGGTCATCGCCATCGGGGGAGCTATCGGTTCCAGCGTCGGTCAGGCCTTCAGACTCAATGAAGAACAGATGAAGTCATTGGTTGGGTGCGGCGCCGCGGCCGGGCTGGCGGCCGTCTTCAACGCCCCTATCGGTGGGGCACTCTTCGCGATGGAGGTTGTCCTCGGTAGCCTGAACATGCAAAGTTTCTCTCCGATCATCATAAGCTCGGTGTTCGGCACATTCGTTTCGAGAAGCATACTGGGGGACAAACCGGTCTTCGCAATACCTGCCTTTTCACTGAAGAGCGGTTACGAACTTGTCTTCTATATCGTTCTCGGTATAATTGCCGGGTTTGTGGGAATATTCTTCGTCAAATTGTTTTATGCCACTGAAGAATTCTTTCAGAGCAAGAAGTTTCCGGTACATAGCAAGATTTGGAAGCCGGCCATAGGAGGCTTGATCGTCGGTCTGATAGGCATCTACTTCCCTGAGGTTTTCGGCTATACATACCAGGGCGTCGACGCATCTCTGTACAGCAGAGACTCGTTCATGATCCTGGCCGCGCTCCTCCTGCTGAAACCGATAGCAACGTCCGTGACGCTGGGTAGCGGCGGCTCAGGAGGGACGCTGGCTCCGTCACTGTTCATCGGTGCGATGGCCGGTGGTGCTTTCGGCAGCATTGTGAATCTTATTGCTCCTGCGATAGCCGCTCCTCCAGGCGCATACGCACTGGTGGGAATGGCGGCGGTTACAGGATCCGTCGTACAGGCGCCTCTTGCGGCGGCAATACTTGTCTTTGAAATGACGGACAAGTATGAGACGATCCTGCCGATCCTGCTCGCAGTCGTTGCGGCCACGGTGATTTCCAAGAAGTACATGAACGGTTCAATTTACACAATTCGTCTCAGGCTCAAAGGACAATTCCTCGATGTTTACGGAAGGGACATAAACATACTTCGCACGCTGAAAGTGAAGGACGTCATGAAGCCTCAGTTGGTCGCGGCATCGGAATCGACAAGGCTCTCCGATCTGGTTGAGATGATACCCGAAAGCAGCACGACGGTATTCCCGGTAATTAAGCACGACGGGACTCTATCCGGTACTATCTCCTACGGAGATATCCGGCAGGCGTTGACCGATGAGTCGGTGAAGGACCTTATGGGAATCCTTGTTGTTAAGGATATCCTAAATCCGACTAAGTTGAGCGTGATGGAGGCGCAGGACTTGTCTTCGGCAATGAAGCTGATGCTTGACGCCGGAGTGCCGTCGGTCCCCGTGGTCAGAGAAGGCAACCAGCTGGCCGGAATGTTATACCTGCACGATGCGAACCAGGCTTACGAGAAAAAACTGCTTCTAAGCGAGATTTCAAGCTGATGATTTCCACTACCGAGATAAAGCAATTGATGGAACTGAAAGACCGTTCAGGCCGGAAGGAGCAAGGGCTCTTCTTCATAGAAGGGAAGCGTGCTGTCCTGGAAGCGATGACTGGCGACGCCAGGGTTCTGCGGTTAATCGTCGACCTCGGAGCCTCTCCGGGCAGGCTGTCGGCAATTTACTCTCTGGCCGAAGCGAAGGAAGTTGAAGTAGAAGAGATCCCTGCCGTAAAGTTCCGGAAGCTTTCCTCTACCGAGACAAGTCAGGGTATCATCGCTGTGGCGAGGATCCGTGAACTTGATTCGGACGCGATGCTTTCGGAGCTCCGCCCGAAACGGTCGGCGACAGTGCTTGTGCTCGACAGGGTTTCCGACCCCGGAAATCTAGGCACCATTCTCAGATCGGCGGCATGGTTTGGTGTGGACGGGGTGCTGATTGCCGAGGGGAGCGTCGACGCGTATAATCCAAAGGTGGTCAGATCCGCAATGGCGGCGATTTGCCAGCTTGACGTGGTTCAGGATGTCAAGCTTGCGGACGAAATTACCAAACTCAAGTCACTGGGCTTCGCGGCCGTCGCCTCTGCCCAGGATGCTCCACTGAGCTATACGGATTACGAATATCCCTTGAGATGCGCTGTCGTTTTCGGATCCGAAGCGTCCGGAATAGCTGCGAACGTGCTTGAACTCTGCGATGCTAATGTCTCGATACCCCGTATAGGAAAAATGGAATCGCTCAACGTCGGGGTCGCGGCGTCGATAGTACTGTCCGAGATGGCTCGCAGGAGATCAGCCGGCGGGCGAAACTCCTAACCCCGGTTTGTCGTTCAAAAATATCTCTCCGTTTTTGTTCTTTGCCCCGACGAACGGGTCGTTGCTTATCAGTACGTTTCCGTCCAGGTCGACCCACTCCGCGAGCGGCGCAAGATGCGCAGCGGCGGTAATCCCTATCGACGATTCTATCATGCATCCGAGCATTACTTTCAGGCCGAGCCGGTGAGCTTCCTCTATCACCTTTTTGGACTTGTATAATCCACCGATCTTTTGAACTTTCACATTAACACCGTCGTAGGCCCTGGCGATCTCCTCAAGTCTGTCG
>JAJYGB010000085.1 GCA_021785235.1 Bacteroidota bacterium | reverse complement strand
GACGGTCAGCGCTCTGCGGCGGCGATACATGATTATCTGAAAGTTAGAGCTGAGAAGTGACGAGCGAAAAATGAATAGCAAGAAGATGGTACCCATTCATCTTAGACCCGACCGGCACATGTATCCCAACGCCTCTTTCTCATTCTACTTGTCGCCGTCGGCTTTTTACTTTTTTTCGACATGAAGGACAGGTCATGAATATCGGCATACCCAACGAATCGATGAAAAACGAGAACCGTGTCTCGCTCACGCCTTCTGCGGTCGCGAACCTTGTGAGCTTCGGCCACACGGCTTACGTGGAGTCTCAGGCGGGAATGGCTGCCCGGTTTTCCGACGAATCGTACAGGAATGCCGGCGCAATAGTGGTTTACTCCAAAGAAGAGGTTTATCGGCGATGCGAGCTTGTCTGCGCGGTGGCGCCCCCTTCGCTTGAAGAAATCGGAATGATGGAGGCAGAGCAGACCTCCTTCAGTTTTCTCAACCTCCCCGTGGCACGGCAGCAATTTGTGGAAGATATAACAGGCAGAAAAATTACGACGGTCGGATATGAGCTTGTGGAGAGTGAGGACGGAGATCGTCCAGTGCTCCATTCGATGAGCGAGATAGCCGGTCAGGTTGCCGTTTTTCTTGCGGCGCGATATCTCGAGACGGGAGACCATGGCCGCGGTATTATCCTCGGAGGCATCGCCGGTGTCGCGCCGGCGGCCATAGTGATAATCGGAGCGGGTGTGGTAGGGACTGAAGCGGCGAGAACTGCGGTCGGCCTGGGTGCGCAAGTCATCGTGCTCGATACCGATCTTGGACGGCTGAGAACCGTAGATCGACTTCTTCTAAAGCGGGTCACGACGGCGCTTGCTACACACGTCAACATTAAGAAGAGCGCTGCGTATGCCGATGTGCTCATCGGCGCGGTTTTCATAAAAGGCGAGAGAGCCCCACACGTGGTTACCGAGGAAGTGGTAAGGTCTATGAAACCCGGCGCGGTTATAATAGACGTTTCAATCGACCAGGGCGGATGTATCGAGACAAGCAGGCCGACCACACTCCAGAACCCGGCGTTTGTGTACCATGATGTAGTTCATTACTGCGTGCCGAATATCACCGCGACTGTCGCCCGGACGGCGACATACGCCTTGACGAATACAATTCTTCCCTTTGTCGCGGAAATAGCGGCGAAGGGCGCACGGAGGGCTTTCAAACAAAACAAAGGGCTTGCGCGTGGCGTCTGCAGTTTCGATGGCCATTGCACCCAGGAGATGGCGAAAAATATTTTTGGGAAAGAGTTTGTGTCGCTCAGAAAGCTGCTGGACGGCGGAAGTTGAAACGTCCATATTGGAAAATGAAAAGCGAGGTCAGGAGGCGGCTTGTGCAAATATGCTTGATGGGGCATCAGGGAGGAAGACGATTGCGGGAGAACGCATCCGGCGGCCGTCACCGCAGTCCCTATCAGAATATCTTGCAGGGAATGTGAGCTGATGGCCTGGACTGATACATACAGAAGCAAGGTGGCCTCGGCGGATGAAGCGGTTGAGGCAATTCGGTCTGGAGACAGGGTGTATATACATCCCGGCTGTGCTGTGCCTGAGGTACTGGTCGACGCGATGGTTAGACGGGCGGACGATCTGGAAAATTGCGAGGTGATGCACATTCTTTCGCTCGGAAAGGCGGATTATGTGCGGCCCGGTATGGAGAAGCATTTCCATCACACGGCCCTCTTCATCGGGAAGAATACGCGGGACGCGGTAAACAGCGGCGTCGCCGACTTTGTCCCGGTCTTTCTCTCGGAGATCCCGGGGCTCTTTCTTTCCGGAGAGATGAAGATAGACGTGGCGCTCATCCACGTGTCGCCTCCCGATGAGCATGGCTTCTGCAGTTTTGGCGTGGGCATTGAGACCACTAAAGCCGCAACGGAAGTTGCAAGGGTAGTGATCGCGCAGGTCAATTCAAAAATGCCGCGCACACTTGGAGACAGCTTCATCCACATCAGCAAGATCCATCGTGTTGTTGAAGTCGATGAACCCATAATGGAGCTTCCCCAGGTTGAACCTGATACAACTCAAGAGGAGCTGGATACATTCAGGAAAATAGGTGAGAATATCTCAGGGCTGATAGATAACGGCTCTACTCTTCAGCTGGGGATCGGCAGAATACCGGACGCGGTACTAATGTCGCTGCATACAAAGAAGGATCTCGGCATTCACTCGGAGATGTTTTCCGACGGCGTCATCGGCCTTGTTGAATCGGGAGTCATAACCAATGAGAAGAAATCGCTCCACCCAGGAAAAATGGTGGCAAGCTTTGTGTTAGGTAGTAAGAAGCTTTTTGATTTCATTCACAACAATCCGATAGCGGAATTTCATCCCTCGCACTACGTTAATGACCCATTCATCATTAGCCAGAATAAGAAGATGGTCGCGATCAACTCGGCGCTTCAGATCGATTTGACGGGGCAGGTGTGTGCCGATTCGATCGGATATCACTTTTACAGCGGCTTCGGAGGCCAGGTCGATTTCATAAGAGGCGCCGCGAGGGCTGAGGGTGGTAAGCCTGTCATGGCGCTTCCTTCGACCGCGAAAGGCGGAACGGTCTCGAGGATCACTGGGCATCTTGCCGAAGGGTCAGGTGTGACGACATCTCGCGGAGATGTTCATTACGTCGCAACCGAATACGGAGTTGTTAATCTCCATGGGAAATCCATTAGCGAAAGAGTCAAGCTTCTTGTCAGCATTGCTCATCCGAATTTCCGAGACGAACTGACCGGCTTTGCGAAGAAGAGGAGATGGATTTGAAACAATCTCTATATTCTGAAGCGAGAAATCCGGGAAAATTCAGAACCCACGTGCCTGGCGCGACACGTTGTCGAGATTTGAATTATGAATTTGGCAAGATTGTCTAAAGTAATCGCGTTCGTTGCAAACTTGTGTCCGTGTAAAAAAAGTGAAAATGTTTCCGAGCCTGACTCCGGCGGTCGGGCAATGCTCTTTACGGTTCACGTTTATGTTTGTCACGCTGGTTCGCAGGTTGAGAGACCTCTGGTCCATTTGGCCTCGCTCTCTCTGAATTCGTTGAGTGTTAGCATTGGTTGGTTCTGTATTGGAGGAACGTTATGACAGCAGGTAAATTGATGAAAATAGGCGAAGTTGCCAATAAGCTTGGCGTCGCGGTTTCGACGGTGAGGAAATACGAAGCGGCTGGAGTAGTCCTTCCGGTCAGAACGATAGGTAAACACAGGCTTTTCTCGGAAGACGATTTGTTTTGGCTTGGCTGCGTCAGGGATATGATTACGCATAAAGGGATGACGCTTGAGGCGATCAAGCGGATGGTCGCGCTGATGCCGTGTTGGGAGATGAGAAAGTGTCCAACGGATGAGAGGGCCAAGTGCCCGGCATATACGGAAGACGCCCAGCCGTGCTGGCTTCTCACGGGTACGCGGTTCGATTGCAATTCCACCGACTGTCGCACCTGCATCGTTTACAAGAGCGTCACGCATTGTGAGAACCTTAAAGTACTTCTGACGGAAATAGTCTACTCGAAGGGATAGGGAGATCACCCTATCGGTTCGACTTAAATCCTTGAAGGTAAGCTCTTCATGGCGCGCACCTTGGCGCATCGGTCAGGCGACCGAAGTCTACTCACTCAACGTGGAAGCTGCCGGTGTCCTCGAACGAAGAAAGAAGAATCCTGCCAATCCTATTATCATCAGGGGTATCGATATGAGCTGCGCTTCGCTTAATCCGAAAAGGAGTCTGGGATTCAAGCGGATGAATTCCACTATGAATCTTTCAGCGCCGGCGAGCACGAGATAAAGCATGAACAGTGCGCCCGACGGCTTAAGCTTGTCGCGAAGTCGCCAGAGGATGAAGAATATTCCGAGACAGGCGATGAACTCGTAAAGAGGTGTGGGCTGACAAAGCGTGTTGTTCGGCACTATGCCGCCGGGGTAGCGGGCCTCGATGCTCGGGAGGTACCTGAATGCTATGGACGGTGGCGCCACGCCGTGAGCGTAATCGACGCCCCACGGAAGTTTCGTGGGAATTCCGTAGTCCCCGTCCCCTGAGACGTGGCAGGCGATCCTTCCGATGCCGTAACCGAGAATGAGCTCGGGCGCGAGCGCGTCCGCAACGTCTAGGAATTTGAATCCCTTCTTCTTCACCATCCAGGCGATCACTACGCCTGCGAGTATGAAACCGCCGTACCATGTCAATCCACCGGTGGCAAACGCCATCCCGATCGGATCTTTGAGGAAGTCTCCCCAATTCTCGATCAGCGAGAGGATCCTCGATCCGGCGAGGCCAAGCACGACCGCGGCGATAGTTACCTGGTTAGCGAAGTCCGCGCCGAAACCTCTTCGCTTGAATTCTTTTATGATGAAATAATTTGAGATGAGAAAGGCGATTCCCATCGTCAGCCCGTAGCTGTAAACGCTTACCGGTCCGATCTTGAAAAGAACGGGTACTACGGTGTCACTGAGAAGTTTGCTTAACATCTTATGGTCCTTAGGTTACACAG
>JAJYGB010000413.1 GCA_021785235.1 Bacteroidota bacterium | reverse complement strand
TCCCGGCGCTAAAAAATAGTAAAACCTGTCCTCGTAATCAGTGACCCGTTTCTCCCCGAACTCCGTCTTCTTGATCTTCGACAAATCCGTATATATGATATCCAGTTCATCACGGCCGTTTGCTCCCCTGAAGTACTTCCCGCCGGTCTCGGAGGCGATTTCCTGAAGCGTCGACTCGTCGAGTTTCGTCAGTACGATATTTCCCTTGTTGTCCTTCTTGAAACCGGTTTGCTGTCCCTGGTCGTTGTATATGGGAATGGGCACCCCATCCGGTGAACCGAGGCCTATAGTGTATATCGCGATATTGTTCTTCTTCGCGTTTTCGATGGCCTGCTTGATATCGCCTTCATGGTCCTCGCCGTCGGTGAATATGACGATGACTTTCTCGGACTTCGAGTTGTAATCGAACGACTTTACCGCCAGGTTGATCGCGGCGGCAATCGCGGTGCCCTGCTCCGGAACGGTGCTCACGCCGGCGGCATCGAGGAACATGCTCGCGGCGGAATAGTCGGTCGTGAGAGGGAACTGCACGAATGGTTCGCCGGCGAAGACGATCAATCCCAGTCTGTCGCCGTGAAGCTTCTGAATTAGATTCGATATTTCGAACTTTGCTTTTTCCAGCCTGCTGGGCTGAATGTCCTGGGCCTGCATGCTCAACGAAACGTCGAGAACTATATAAATGTCTATGCCGCTCTGCTTGACCGTCTCGAGCTTCGTGCCGATCTGCGGGTCGGAGGCCGCCACAAGGAGACAACTGAGCGCGAGGATCCATATGCCGGATCTTAACGCGACTTTACCTTTGCTGTAAGTCGGGAGGAGTACGGGCTGAAGCGTCCTTGCCGCAAACCTGTCGAGCATCTTGTTCCTTCTCCTTGCGAAGTACCAAAACGCCAGTACCAGAACCGGAACGGCGTAGAGTCCGTATAAATATTCGGGATGCGCGAATCGAAACATAATGTTAAGTCAAAAGTAAAAAGTCAAAATTCAAAAAATGCTCTCCAAAATTATGGAACCTTCTTCAGGATAAATTTGGACAGGCCGAGTTCGAGGAGAAGCAGGATAAGAGCGGCGTCCAGCCAACCCGGGAAGAGTTCGGAGGCGTTTCTGTAAGCGGTTACCTTAATCTTCGACTTCTCAAGTCTGTCTATCTTATCGTATATCTGGCTGAGCGTCCTGTTGCCGGTCGCCCTGAAATACTCTCCTCCCGTGATGCTCGCAATCTGCTTCAGTAACCCTTCGTCGATCTGCACCGGTATCATTTGGTAACGGATGCCGAACGGTGTCTGGACAGGGTAGGGAGCTTCGCCGTTCGTGCCGATACCGATTGTGTAGACTCTTACCCCGTATGTCTTCGCGATTTCCGCGGCGGTCAGCGGGTCGATCTCTCCCGAATTGTTGACTCCGTCGGTCATCAAAATTATGACTTTGCTCTTCGCCTCGCCGTCCTTCAGCCTGCCGACCGCGTCTGCGAGCCCGTTGCCGATGGCGGTTCCATCCGGGACCATACCGGGTTCTACTTTCCTGAGAAGGTTTTTCAAGACAGTGTGGTCGATGGTAAGCGGGCATTGGGTGAACGCCACACGCGCGAAGATGACAAGTCCTATCCTGTCGTTCGGCCTGCCGTCGATGAATTTTTCGGCGACGCCCTTCGCGGCTTCGATACGGTTCGGCTTGAAGTCCTCGGAGGTCATGCTTCCGGAGATGTCGAGGGCGATGACTATGTCAATTCCCTCGGTTGTCATGTTCTGGCTCGATGAGTAGCTCTGCGGTCTTGCCAGCGCGACGATGAGGAGAGCGACCGCGATCGATCGCAGCGCTATCGGCGCATTGTTCAGCCTTTCCTTCCAGGATGGCGGGATCCCGCCGAACGATTTCAGCGACGAGTACGTGATGGAGGGCTGCTTCGCCTTGCCGATCTTCCAATGCCAGAAGATCATAAGCGGGACGACCGCCAGGAAATAAAGCATCCATGGATAGGCGAAGGTTACGTTACTAAACATCGCTCTCCGCCTCTTTGCCGTCGCCCGCGTCCGTGGGGGCAGTCTTCCTGACGATCTCGTACGCCTGCTTCATCATCTCCTCGTTCACCGAGTCGAGGGGAGTGTACTTCGCAAACTTCACAAGGTCCGCGTTTGAGAGAAAATTGTAAGTTACGTCCAGGACAGGCCCGCTCTCGGGATGTTTCTTCAGGAGTTCCACCGCTTCCGATGTCGGGAGCTCCATCGCCGGCATGCTGAACCTTTCCTCGAAATACATCCTGATGATGTCGGTAATTCCGGAATGGTACTCTTTGATCATTCCCTTCTGCCAGAGCCGCTTCTCATTGAGTTCGTCCAGTGCTTTCAAAGCGGCCTCATGTGCGGAAATACGTACAACTTGCACAACCGGCTCCTTGACTTTGCTCTTTTTGTACCTTCGGTAGAGGTAATACGCCAGGCCGCCGGCGACCAGGGCGGCGAGTATCCAGACGAGGAGCCATCTCCAGTCGAAGGGTATCTTTATAGGAGATTTGACGTCCTTGATGCCTTCCTTCATGTTGACCGCGACGGTTTTGACGGTGAAACTGACCGGGTTAGTCGGAGCGTAACGCAAAGCGGTGTCACCCGCCGCGCGGTAAAATATCGGGATGGGGGGAATGGTTACCCCGGCCGAGTCGTAGCAAGAAAGGATATATTGGTAAGTCGCGGTTACCTCTCCGTTCTTCTCAACTTCCAGCGGCTTCTCCGTCCTTATGAGCGTGACATTCTTCAGGCTGTCCTGTACTGCGGGGGGATAGACCGTCAGCCCTGTATCGCAGCTGACCTGGATTGTGTAGTTGATATAGTCGCCGACCAGGTAATCCGTTTTGTCGGTCGACGCCGTTGCCGCCGTTATCTGGGAGAACACAGGGGAGGCGAGGAGAAACGTCAAAAACGCTGCGACGGCCGCTCTTTTTACCATCTTCTTTCTCTTAGTCTGAAAAATTTGACGAGTGGTTTGATGTAATCTTCGCCGGCCTGGATTTCAATGCTGTCGAGCCGGCTGGAAAGAAAGAGCGATTTCCGCCGGGCCCTGTTCTCCTCTCTCATCCGTGCGAACATAAGCCTTGTTCGTTTGTCACCCGTGTCTATCCATCTTTCTCTTCCGGTCTCGGCATCGACAAATTTCGCGAGCCCGATTTCCGGAATCTCATATTCTCTTCTGTCGTTGAGTACGACGCCTATCAGATCATGACGTTTTCCGACGATGCGGAGTATCTTCTCGTAGCCGCTGTCCATAAAGTCCGAAATGAGAAAGGCGATGCTCCGCTTCTTGATGGCATTGTTCATGTATTCCAGTGCGGATCTCAGATTGGTCGACTTTCCTTTCGGTTCGAACGACAGCACTTCGCGGATAATCCTCAGGACGTGCATCCGGCCTTTTCTCGGAGGGACGAATTTCTCAATCTTATCCGTGAAAAGTATAAGACCGACCTTGTCGTTGTTCTTCAACGCGGAGAAGGCGAGGATAGCGCCGATTTCCGCGGCGATCTGTTGCTTCGTCTTTTCTGTTGAACCGAAAATAAGCGACCCGCTCATGTCAACCATAAGCAATACGGTGAGTTCGCGCTCTTCCTCGAAAATTTTCACGAACGGATGTCCGAATCGCGCCGTCACGTTCCAGTCGATGTTCCTGATGTCGTCGCCAAACTGGTACTCTCTTACTTCGGAGAACTCCATTCCTCTCCCCTTGAAAACGGAGTGATACTCTCCGGAGAAGACCTGGTTGACCACGCCCCTTGTCCGGATCTCTATCTGCCTGACTTGTTTTAGAAGCTCTTTAGTAAGCACTTGTGAGGAAGAATTTTAAATGTTGAATTTTGAATTCAAAATTGAAAATTCAGAATTGAGAATTCTCAAGGTACTTCCACCTTGTTAAGAATGTCGCGGATAACATTCTCCGAGGTTATTTCCTCGGCCTCTGCTTCGTAGGTCACCGCCATTCGGTGGCGAAGGACGTCCAGACATATGCCGCGGACGTCTTCCGGTATGACGTAACCTCTCCGGTGAATGAACGCCATAGCCTTCGCGCCGAGAGCGAGATTTATGGAGGCTCTGGGAGACGCGCCGTAGCTGATGTAGTCGGCGAGCTTTTCCAGCCCGAAATCCCTGGGGGAACGAGTCGCGAAAACTATGTCCAATATGTATTTCTCTATCTTCTCATCTATGTAGACTTCCTGAACGAGCTCTCTCGCCTTGAGGATGTCCTTTGGCGAGACCACCGGCTTCACTTCACCGTTAGTCATGTTCACGTTTTGCCGCATTATCTTAAGCTCGTCTTCCCTCGACGGGTAGGTTATCTTCACCTTAAGCATGAACCGGTCAACCTGCGCTTCGGGCAGCGGATATGTGCCCTCCTGCTCGATCGGGTTCTGCGTCGCCAGGACGAGGAAGGGGTCCTCGAGTTTGAAGGTCTGCTCGCCGATCGTGACCTGTCTCTCCTGCATTGCCTCCAGGAGAGCGCTCTGCACTTTTGCCGGCGCCCGGTTTATT
>JAJYGB010000242.1 GCA_021785235.1 Bacteroidota bacterium | reverse complement strand
AGGATGGCGGCAGTAAGTTCTCCGAGAAATATTGCGCACGGAATGCACAGAAGAGACTCACATTCCCCCGGATAGTTCGGTCTAAACCTGATGACAGCTGAAAGGGATTCGACCTTCGAAGCGGCTGGAAGGGAGGTCGTCACCGGTTTCGGTCCGGGGAATGGTTCACGCCGCCTCCAAAATTGCCCAATATTCGCTGTTCTTGGGGAAACTGATAGCCGCGTTCAAGCCTTGATGTTTTATTCCTTCCCGCCGATTACCCCAGCACAAAAATTACCTTTTACCGCACGTTTTTTTTGCCTAAATTTTAAACCGATTTCACCCTAATGCTAGGAACGTACTAATAAGGAATACCGTATGCTCAAGCCGAGAAAAAGGATTACCAAGAAAGAACTCAAACAGGACAAGCTCGTCACGTGGTACTTCAGCGTGACCGAATACTTTCGAAACAACAGAAAGATCGTAAGCGGCGTGGTAACCGGCTTGGTCATAGCGGCGATCGTCGTGGTCGCCTACATGAACAACATCCGTTCAAACAATAACAAGGCGGCCACGGAGTTGTCCCAGGTTCTCGGCGCGTTCAACGGCGGCGCGTACCAGGTCGCCATCAATGGAGACCCGACTCACAACATACGCGGGCTCAAGTACATAGTGGAAACCTACGGCAGCTCCGAAACCGGAGAGCAGGCAAAGGTATACCTAGCCGACTGCTACTACTATCTCGGTGATTACGCGGACGCTATGAAGTACTTCAAGGACTATGACGGGAGCGACAGGTTTCTGCAGGCGAGCGCCTACGCGGGTGTAGCCGAAGTCTACGCGATACAGAAAAACTATCAGAAAGCGGCTGAATATTATGAGCGCGCCGCGGCGAGCGACTCGAAGAATTTCCTCGCGCCGCAGTACCTGGTAGGTGCCGCAAGGAACTACATTAAGACAGGGAAGAACGAAAAAGCCATTGCCCTGCTCACAAGGGTGAAAAAGGATTTTCCGAATTCCCAATACGCCGACAATCTCGACCTCTTAATGGCGAAAGCGAAGCTTCAGCAGTCGGAAAAACAGGCGGGATAGATTTCTCTCAATGTGGCCGGCTAGGGCAATCAGCCGCCGGCCATGACGGTGAACCAGTACCCCTCTTTGGCCATGTATTATTGATTTTCAGATGAAGCGCGATTGTACTGCAGTGCAAATCTGACCTAGCGGACAGCGTGCTCCATTTTTCTCCACACAAATAATCCCCACTTTCGAAGAGAACAGAGCGGACTACTTCCCGACGCTTTGTCGTGAGTGGTGGAGATAAATCTCCTCAAGAATTCCCTCTCTGATAACTTCTATCGCGTCCTCGACTTCTTCGGTCATTCCTACCTTGTACGAGAAATCTTTTCCAACAATTCCGTAGAGCAGAGTCTCGCGAGGAAGAATGCCGAGCGCTCGTGCCGTTTCGATTGCGGTGACTGTCTCGAAAGCGTGCGTAGAGAAGAAGAGGAAATCTTTCGGAGCCGGTTCCCTGCCCGTGTCGACTCTGAAAATTGTGCCGGCAGGTGCAGATGATTGAACTGCGTCAACGATAATCATCGCGTCTGCGGAGCGCATTAACTCAAGGAGATGAGATTCATCGCCCGCTAGCTCAATTAATCTTGCACCTGTCGGCGTGCTGCCCTTAAGCTGCCGTAATACCATCAACCCGACGGCGTCGTCTCCCCGGAACTCATTACCGATCCCTACGACTGTTATTGAAGTCTCATGGGAAAGTTCGCGGGATGAACGGTGGTTGTTTATGGGGAATTCCGATTTGCTCATCTTCGTTTCACAGTTCCTCAGATATGTCGAGTCTTACGAAATGTGTCGCGCACGAAATACATGGATCGTAATTTCTCACCACCTGTTCGCACCTGAGCGTCAGGTCCTGCTTCGACATTTTGATGTTTGATGAGACGAAGTTCCTGAGATCAGACTCGATCATCTTTTGGTTTTGCGCGGTGGGGGGGACGATTTTCGCGTCCTTGATCAGCCCATCGTCACCGATGAGATATCTGTGATATAGTATACCTCTTGGCGCTTCCGTGCATCCGAATCCGAAGCCTGGCCTCACCTGGAAAGTCACCGCGGAATTTTCGGGCGCGTCGTAGTTTTCTATTATTCTAATTGCCTCGTCGCAGGCGTAGAGAGTCTCTATTGCACGCACGACGATGCTCTTGAACGGGTTCAGAACAGGCGGGCGAATGTTCGCCTCCTCCGCCCCTTTCAGGGCGATGGGAGATAACTTCTCGAAATTGAGATTGAATCTTGCGAGCGGACCGGTCAGATAGGCCCCACGGCTCTCGTCCTGAGAAACTTGCGAGTCGGAAGTACGCGGGTTCTTCATCGTGGACTGCAGGGCGTTTGAGTATTCTACGTGGCTTTCGTGGAACACGAGCTCGTAATCCCGAATATCAATGTTCAACCCCATGTTGGAAACGAGTCTTCCTTCGTTGAATGGATATTCATCGGGATGGCTCAGGGCGACAAACTCATAGTCGGATTCGAAATCAGGGAAGCTGAGCTTGCTTGTCCAAATTACTGTCTCATATGCTTCATCCCTGGCGCGCTTCAGGCTCTCGAGGACTCCGTCGAAGTCTTTTCTGTCAGGGAGCTTGTAAAACCCGCCGACCTTCACGTTTATCGGGTGAATCTCCCTGCCGGCCAATAACGCGACAAGATCATTCCCGGCTTTCTTGAGGCGGAGTCCTCGCTGTACGGCATCGGGATGGTCGCCCGCGAGCTGGATCGCGTCATCGTATCCCAGGAAATCTGGAGCGTGCAGCATATAGATATGTAGCGCGTGGCTCTCGATCCACTCACCGCAGTAGAGAAGGCGTCTCAGTTCGCGAAGCTGGCCCCCGACCTTTACCTGGAATAGATTTTCCATTGCGTGCACAGAGCTCATCTGGTAAGCGATTGGACAAATACCGCAGATGCGAGCGGTGATGTCCGGAGCCTCACTGTATTTTCTACCACGGAGGAAGGCTTCAAAAAACCGCGGGGGCTCGAAAATCCTGAACTTGACATCGCTCACCTGACCGTCCTTCATCTTCACGGTTAGGGCTCCCTCGCCTTCGACTCGAGCAATATAATCGACTTTTATCGACTTACTATTCATGTGATTCGCTTTCTTTTCTGAAAGCATCGGCATACGCGTTGAAAGTGCGGAACGCCAGCTTGATATCGTGTTTCGACTCTCCGAGCTCGTTCAGCTTTGTCGAAAGCGCGGGAGTGTTGGGCGATTCCATCGGACCGAAACAGCCGTAACAGCCACGATTGAAGGAAGGGCATATCGCGCCGCAGCCGGCTTGTGTTACCGGCCCGAGACAAGGCTCCCCGTGCGCGACCATAACGCATTCGTTACCCTTCACCTTACATTCCATGCAGACACTGTAGGTACGTATGTTCGGCTTTCTCTTATTGATAAAAGCGTTGATAACTTCGATCAATTGATACTTGTTGATGGGGCATCCCCGGAGCTCGAAATCGACATGCACGAATGAGCCTACGGGGAGAGACCTGTCGAGCGTCGATATATATTCCGGAGACGCGTAAACGATGTGGACGAAATTCCTGATATCCTTCCAGTTCCGCAGAGCCTGTATTCCGCCGGCGGTGGCGCAGGCGCCGATAGTGATTAATGCGCCGCAAGACTTTCTTATCGCGCGTATATGTTCCACGTCGTGAGGAGTTGTGATGCTTCCTTCCACGATTCCGACATCATACGGTCCCCTGAGCATCCGTCTGCTCGCCTCCGGAAAGAAGGCGATGTCAATCGCGCCGGCCACATCGAGGAGCGACTCCTCCGCGTCAAGCAGAGAGAGCTGACAACCATCGCACGACGCAAATTTGAAAACGGCGACCTTTGGCTTACCGGCAGTCCTTCTTTGCGCCATTTCAGATTTCCTTCCTGTCGAGCAAGTGTTTGATTTGCGGCAGGCTGAACACCGGTCCGTCTTTGCAGATGAATTTCGGTCCGAACTGGCAATGCCCGCAGAGCCCTACGCCACATTTCATGTTTCTCTCCATCGACAGATAGATGCGTTCCGCTGCCAGTCCGCGCCGCTCAAGCTCTTCACACGTGTATTTCATCATCACTTCCGGTCCGCAAACCATCGCCAGCGTTGCTGGGGTATCCATCTTCAGGTAGGAAAACAATCCCGTCACCACGCCGATGTGACCTTTCCAACTTGAGTCGCCCCTGTCGACTGTTATAATGACCTCAGCATTTGCCGCTTTGCTCCACTCCTCGAGCTCAACGCGATAGAGAAGGTCGAGAGGACTCCGCGCGCCGTATAGAATCATGATGCGTCCGAATTCTTCTCTTCTACGGAGGAGTGTGTAAATGACCGGTCGTAGCGGAGCCAGGCCTATACCTCCGGCCGCGATGCAGACATCTTTTCCTACTGCTTCCTCTATGGGCCATGCGGTTCCGAACGGGCCGCGAAGACCGATAGTGTCGCCCCGACGCAGCCGCGAAAGTGCGGAAGTCACGGTGCCGACTCTGTTTATTG
>JAJYGB010000137.1 GCA_021785235.1 Bacteroidota bacterium | reverse complement strand
CGAGAACAACGAGTCTGATATCGGGATTTTCCTTCATACGCTCCAGGGCCTGCAGGCCATCGTTGGCAGTGATTACATTGTAGCCATGTTCGCTGAGGATATCCTGACCCAGCTGGCGTACGCCCTCTTCATCGTCGACGACAAGGACTTTAACGCCTTTCGCCTTGACTGTTCTCGATGTTTCCGGTTCCGGTTTCAGTTTTGCCTTCTCGGAAAAACAGGGGAGAAAAATTTGTACCTTCGTTCCTGTACCGGGGGTCGACTCGACCTCGATGAAACCCTTATGGTGCTTCACGATGTTGTACGCCATGCTGAGACTGAGGCCCGTGTATTTCTTGACACGCTTCGTGGTGAAGAAGGGCTCGAAGATTCGCCTCTTTATGGTATCGTCCATGCCGGACCCGTGATCTTCTATCTCCAAGAAGCAGTGCTCCCCCGTGCTGACGTACGCGGGGGCGGACTCGGGCATATCTCCGAGGCCGACAGAGCAGATAATGGTGCCGCCGTTTTCCATGGAGTCGGCCGCATTCGTGAGTACTGCCAGCATTACCTGCTTCATCTGAGACGTGCTAATTCGTGTATGAATGGGCCGGCTGAAAGGTGTCAATAGAATCGAGTACTTGTCCCCGTGGGTCTTTCTGAAATCGGCGACGATATCCGCGGAGAATCTGTTGAGGTCGACCACTTCCATGGATTTCGCATCGAGTTGGGCGAATCCCAGGACCTCTTTCACCAGCCCGGTGGTCCTCCTGGACGAGTCTTCGATAATATCGGCGTAATGGTGTTCTTTCGAATCCTGCGGAAGTTTCCTCTTCAGCAGCGACGCGTAGCCCATTATGCTCCCGACTATATTGTTGAGGTCATGGGTGAGGGAAGACGCGAGCTTCTCGAGAGTTTCGATCTTCTTCTCCTTCGTCGCGTAGTTCTCATAGTATTCACGATCACTCGCATCCTGGACCGTGACATAAAATATTTCGGAGACAGGTTCGAATTGCAGTGCGAACTCGAAGTTCCTGCGACCGCGGGCCGTCTCGACCTCCGCCGTGAATCTTACGAACCTCTCCTTCGATACGGCGGTGACGCTGGCAAGCAGGTCATCAAATCGGCTCGCGTCCTCAAGCTCGAGATAATCGCGCACTTTCTTTCCGGCAAGCCCGTCATCAACGAACATCTGCATGGCGATTTTGTTTGCGGTCTGGACCGCGCCGCACTCGGAAAGCGTCATGAGGCCGAAGACAGAGTTATTGTAGAGCCGCTCCAACGCCTCACCTTGCTCCTTGACAACGTCGAAGAGCTCCGCTGACCTGTACGCGGAGTAAACATGGAGGATGTACGAAGTGATCAGTGCGCGCGGCAGTCTCTTGGAAATCGGTCCGATGTGGTTGAAAGCGACGAGGAAATCTCTGCTCGCCGGATTCGGCGCAATGGCGGTTATGTTCCCGCCCGGGAGGCAGGCGTTCAGGAATTTCAGCAGGGGCTCGAGGTCGTCGCCTTCAGAACTGCCGGGGATAAGCTTCTCCACGCTCGTGTTCCAAATAGCTCCCCTGTCGGAAAGCCGCTCAAATACGGGCGCCAGGGGGTTACTTTCGAATTTCCGGGTTTCCATCGACAGGCGGCTCCCGGGCAGCGCGAAGGAAGTCAGCAGCAATCCTCCATCCGAAGGCCTGATCTCTCCGAAGACGACGGCTCCTGTTCCGGTCAGCGAATGAGCTCTTCTCAACGCGAGAGTAAGAATCTCCTTCCTGTCCAGCACGCCGGTGAGCTCGGCGATGCTGTCGAAGAAGAGCCTGAGTATCCTTGCCTGGTCTTCAAGCTGCGCGGTTTTCCGTTTCACTTGGGCTCGAAGCAGGTACGTGAAGACGCCGAGGGAACTGATCAGCACAACGATCGCTGCAAGTATCAAACCGGCCGAGCCCGAGTAACGGCTAAGGAAGGTTTGCGGTATGGGTTCCAAATCAGCCGCTGACCGCAACAAGATATCGTTGTTATCTGTATAGGGTTTCTTGTAAGTGAATCTTGTGGAAACCCCCGTTATGACATACGAATTACCCGGATGAATGGTGCCGGGATCGAAAAGGGGATCCTGCCTGAAATCCAGGAAGGCTGCCGCAGTGTCTTCGTTGCTGTCCGTGAAGTAAAGGAGAACACCGTTGCTCCTAAAGGCTGAGCCGACGACTTTCCCCTTGCAGCGGACAAGGAGACCGTGGAAGGCGCCATCCCCTACCTGTTCAACCGAGGCTTGTATCGGCCGAAGCTTGAGCCTGCGGTGCAGAATGCGGATAGTCGGCGAGATAATTTCCTCCTGGCCGTAGTAGATTCCGAGCCTTCCCGTTGCCTCGATGCTGTCGCCTGCGAATAAAGAGGGACCCCTGTACCCGTGTTCGAAGAGTTTAATGCCCGCCTTTGGTGTCTGGATGAAAGTTTGGAGAGAGGAATCGGTTCTGGCAGACGGAACCGTCACGACTCCCGTCACGGTGACGAACTTGGTTGTCTCCTCGGCGGCGTTGTTGCGGGGAGTAAGCTGTATAGCTTCTCTGATAGGAGTCGTGTGTTGAGCGAGCTGTAGAGCTGGGAGGATGGCCAAAAGGGCCACGCCAAGAAGGTTCAAGAAATCCCTCTCCCGCCAAGATCTTCACTCGACAGGAGGTTCAGGACCGAATGAAGAAGCTCAGCAACTGAAACGGGTTTCGCCAACCACTGGTCGGCACGTGAACGCTTGAGCCTTTCGACAGCGGCGGCTGACAAGTTTCCTGAGAGCACAAGGACTTTCAGGGAATGACTCACCTTTCGATCGGCAATCAGCTCAAGCACCTTGAAGCCGTCTATACCTGGCATCATTAGATCCAGCACAACAAGCTCGGGTTTGAACTCGCCGAGGAGGATCAGCGCTTCATACCCATCCTGACTTATCGTGACCTCGCAGTTCTCCAGCTTGTCCCGCAAGACTTCACGAATCATCTCGGCGTAGGCTTCGTCGTCATCAATTATTAGAATTTTTCTCGGGTGCTCTCCCTTAAATTCGAAATTGATGTTCATGCTGTGCGCTTTCAGGAATTTTCTGAGATCAGAGGGCCAAATCCTGAAATGTCCCCCCGGAGTGGCATAAGCCTTCAATTTCCCCGCTCTGATCCAGTTGTTGATGGTTCTGCTTGTGACTCGGCAGATCTGGGCCGCTTGACCAACACTGATCGGCCTAGATATGGAAATCTCCTCTGTCAGCATTTCCGGTTTTTCTCGTTTTTCCTGTTCTTCAAACTTTAACACTTTCAGGTTTGACTTTCAACTGAAAGGCCTCCAATTCCTCGAAAAGAAGGGAAAAGTCTCCCTAGTCCAGGTATTAATAACCTCCGGTCTATCGGCTATGCACCGTGGCAAGCGAATTAGTCTCCGCGACACGCGGCTTCGATTAGGCGCGGGGGAGACATCTTGACTTTCAAAAGTCGGGTTGTTAGATTTCAGATAGAAAGGTCTGATAATATGTCTCTGATATTCAGCAGGCAATGCGAGTACGCTCTTCAGGCGGTGCTCTATATGTCGGCTCAGCCCGAGAGCAAATTCACAAACATAATAGAGATGAGCGAACGGCTTGGCATACCTATGCCGTTTCTTGGAAAGACCCTCCAGCTGCTCGTCGGGACTAAACTGCTCCAGTCGCAAAAGGGACCCAATGGCGGTTTCAGGCTCGCGAAATCGCCCGCTGAAATAGCGCTCTTCCACGTTGTGGACGCGATCGATGGAACGGATTTCCTTACATCGTGCGTCCTCGGCTTTCCCGAATGCTCCAGCAAGAACCCGTGCCCGATGCATTCGGAGTGGGGAGTGCTGCGCGACCGCGTGTACCAGATGCTGGCGAACAAGACGATAGCGGAGGTCGCGAAGGAGATAACAGACAGCAAGCAGCTTCGCACAAAGTTGAGGCTAATTTAATTCTTATGGATACATTTAGGATAAATTCATCCGAAACTCCGGCTGAGCCTGTCAGGGTCGTCCGGCTGAAGGACGGCAGAAATGTTAAGAGGGTGGTCGACAAGAGTTTCCTCAAGACAGACCGCTCGGACATCCGAAGCTACGTTCAACTTCTCTTTTTTCTTTTCACTCTCTGGATAGGCGCGGATTTCTATCTGTTCGTCAGCGGACTCGAAAAGGGGATCGCCTCCGCGGCTGCCAGGCCGCCTGGCGTCGAGGGCTTCCTTCCCATCAGCGCGCTCATGAGCTTCAGGTATTTCCTTCTCACCGGAATAGTGAATCATGTCCACCCGTCAGGTTTTTTCATCTTCATCGCGGTCCTCCTTGTCTCCACATTCATGAAGAAGGGATTCTGCAGCTGGATATGCCCGGTCGGCTACATTTCGGAGTCGCTGATTCTGTTCGGTAAGAAGATCTTTGGAAGAAATTTCACGCTTCCGAAATGGGTCGACGTCCCGCTGCGTTCGCTCAAGTACATCCTGTTGGCTTTTTTCCTGATCACGGTTTCGACTCTTTCGGTCGCCGAGCTTCGTTCGTTTATTTATTCCGATTACAACAAGGTCGCGGACA
>JAJYGB010000472.1 GCA_021785235.1 Bacteroidota bacterium | reverse complement strand
TCGATTCACGAGCGTGAGCTGACACATGCACGGGCACTACTTCTTCAAGAAATGGTTTTTCGACATACTCACTCCGGGACGCGATTATATCTTTCTCTATTTCGCCTTCGTGAATTTCTTCGGCAAAAAGGTGGGCACACTTGACATTACCATCTCAAATATTCATGGTGGCCCCACGCTGCGCCGCTCAATCCCGGTCGAATTCCCTGCAGCGATCGGGCACCAGCCACCGTCGGATATTGAAGAGTCGTCTTTCGGGCTGATCGAAGTCCGTGACGGCATCAGAGAGATACGCGTCAACGCTCCGGGGTTGCTTGTGGATCTGACTCTTGTGCCGCGTACTCAAAGCGATCTCGCTCCCCTCGAAATAGCGCCGGGACGGAAAGGCCGGATAAGTTGGAAACCTCTTGTTCTCAGCGGCCTCGCGTCGGGGAGAGTGATCGTCGGGCCAAAGGAGTTTGCCTTCGACAACGCGGCCGGGTATGAGGATTACCTTTTCTCGAACGTCCTGCCGTTCATGGTACCGATAAGAGACCTGCAGTGGGGACGCATTCACCACGAAAGGCTGAATATCGCCTACACTTCAGCAGCGGGTCCGAAGGACGGGAAAGTCTGGACAAAGGCCTACGTGGAAGAAGGAAAAAAGCTGATAGAAATATCGAATCTTTCCATCAGACGGATATCGTCGCGGAATTGCAGCGGACTGCAGTTTAGCTGTCCGGAGGCTTATGAAATAAAAGGAGATGCAAACGGCTCGGTTCTAACCATCCGGCTCGATCATATATCGGATGCGACGGTATCAACATTCCTGGATACCGATATCATATCCGGTAGTCTCCAGCGCTGGCTGGTTAGGAGACTTTCCAAAGATCCGCGCGGAGTGAAGTCTTTCGCAAAAGCTTCAGTTGAACTTGCGAGTACGGCCGGCAGTTTGAGCGTTGACGATATTCTTTGCATCGACGAGTATGTGCGATTCGGTTTCTTCTGAAAGGGTCTTTCCTTTCACCATTTCCCGATCCGAAGGCTATGACGGCAAAAGCGCCGGGATCGCAATCAGAGTCAGCCGACGCGCATCGGTTTGACCGACGCCTGTCCTTTACTATCTTGGCCTTTGAACTCCCGATGATGAAGAGACTCCATTACATTCAACACGTGCCTTTCGAAACTCCGGGCAGCATCCTGGAGTGGTCCACCGCAGTTGGTATGACACAATCTTCGACCCGTTTATACGACGGTGAGCCTCTTCCCAACCCTGACTCATTCGATTGTCTCATAGTGATGGGAGGACCGATGGGAGTGCACGACGACACAAAATACCGATGGCTCAGGGACGAGAAGCGCTTCATAGAGAGCTCGATAAAGTCGGGAAAGGCAGTAGTCGGCAATTGTCTCGGGGCGCAGATCATCGCCCATGTCCTCGGTGCGGGCGTCAAGCAGAATGGCTACAAGGAGATTGGATGGTTCCCCATTGAAACAACGACGGAAAGCCGATCCGTCCATTCGACAGGATTCTTGCCCGATAGCTTGACTGTCTTCCACTGGCATGGCGACACCTTCGACATCCTGTCTTCCTCTGTAAGGATCGCCGGCTCGCAAGGCTGCAGTAACCAGGGCTTCATTTACGGAGACCGGGTGGTCGCGCTGCAATTTCATCTCGAGGCGACGCGTGATACGCTGGCGGAGATGGTGGAGAACGGCAGGCATGAACTTGCTGCCGCCAAATACGTCCAGGACAAACGTACCATACTGGGAAACACCATTCACATCAGGGAAAACAACGGATATATGATTCGCCTGCTGACAAATCTTTCGGAGTTGGGATGAAAGGAAGAAGTGCGGCGCTGATTTTGTCTGTTCTCACGGTTCCCGGAATCTTGTTCGCTCAACCCGAAATCACGAGGATATCCAAAGATGTTCAGCTCGTAAAAATTTCGGATCACGCCTACGTGCACGTGTCCTTCACAGAAATGGCGGGGTTCGGTCGTGTCGGATCGAACGGGATGCTGCTCGTCAACAATGGGGATGCGATTCTCTTCGACACCCCGGCGTCGGATCCGCGCACTAGACAGCTGGTATCCTGGATTCAGGACAGCACGGGATTGAGTCTGGTCGCCTTTGTCCCCAACCATTGGCACAGCGACTGTATGGGTGGGCTGGCATACCTGGAGAGCATCGGCATAGAATCGTACGCTAGCCGGAAAACGATTGCGATCGCGGAGTCGAATCGCCTTCCTGTTCCGGTGCACGAGTTCACCGACTCGTTAACTCTGAAGCTCGGCGACAAAGAAATATTCTGTTATTATCCGGGCTCGGCTCATACGCTGGACAATATAGTCGTATGAATTCCGTCCGAAAGAATACTCTTCGCGGGATGTATGGTAAAGGAAATGCGGGCTACATCACTCGGAGACACTGCCGATGGGGATCTCGCGGCATATCCACACACTATCAGAAAAGTCCTTGAGAAATTCGGGAATGCCGATTTTGTGATACCGGGACACGGCCAATACGGGGGAGTCGAGCTTCTGGAACACACAATCGCGCTCGCGCCGCGGCGTTGAAGATGTCAGACCGCACCCCAGGCATCACCGAGCAGCCCCGATAAAGACAAGGGCAGGTTGTGAGCCTGCCCTCAGCCATTGAATACGAGATCTGCTCGCTTCACTTCTTGAAATAGAGCATCGAGTCGGGTATGGGCTGTTTGGCGATGCCCGGTCCCCCATATTGAACCTGCAGTTCTTCGCTTCCCGTAGCCTGGAAGTATTCCACACGGATCTGGTGATAGCCTTCGGCCAGAGAGGCCACGCCTTCCTTCTCAGTGGCTCCGTGTAATCCGTCGTTATCAACCACAAGCTTGCCATCCACGTAGAGCTTGCTTCCATCGTCCGAAGTTGTACTGAAAGTATATATGCCGTTCTTCGGGACCATTACATAACCGGTATACTCAACGCCATAATTTTCGGCGGTCCTCTTCGGCGGAAGAGAAAAGTTCGGTAAAACGCCTTCCCGAGCCGGGGTGAGAGTGCTGAAGTCTGGCACCGACTCCCACTTGCCCTCGAAGTATTTGTACTGAACGCCGTTGGATGCGTCCTCGACTTTGACCGGGGGTTCAGCTTCCACTTGCCTGAACGTCGCGGTAGTTGCGCCGCTCACGGGATTCCCGTCGCGGAAATATTGAGCAGTTACGGAGGTCGAGCCGGTTATCACCACTGGCTTTGTGTACGTCGGTGATTCGTTGGTGGGTGGCTGTCCGTCGAGTGTATAGCGGACATTTGCGCCAGGCGTCATGCTAATCGTCACATCGGTCGAATCGAGAAACACTCCGAGAGCCGGGCCAATTACCGGGGGGTTGTAAACTTCAATCTTACCTGCAAAATCCAGCTCCACGACCGAACATATTTTATCCGGCGCCTCCGTTGGTACACTGATAACCAGGGCATCGCCTCGCTTATCAACTCTGAGATTAGACTTCTTCTTGTCCGACAGTATGAATGCCCGGTTCGGCTTACTGTAAACTCCATGCAGTACAAGCTCTCCATTGGCCGGCCAGTCGAAAACCTCGAGATACAATTTCCCGGTCTTCTGCGTGCATCGTCCCCATGGTATCTGTGTGGTGAAAGGGCTCGCCGAACTTCCATAAATGGCGTCGCCATTCGCCTTCAGCCAGGCACCCATGGTATCGAGACGGGTTACTTCAGGTTCCGGGATTACGCCCTTCGCCGTGGGACCGACGTTCAAAAGGTAATTTCCTCCCTTGCTCGCGATATCCACCAGGTTCCGTATGAGTGTTTCGGAAGATTTGAAATCAAAGTCGGTGGCGTTGTAACCCCAGTCGTCATTGATAGTCATGCAGGTTTCCCAGTCGTGGCCGGGAATTCCGTTTGGAGGGATCTGCTGTTCAGGCGTTTCGTAATCTCCGGCGCCGCCGACACGGTTGTTCACGATCAACTTCGGATCGAGCTTTCGGAGGTAATCATAGATTTCCTCCCCATCCTTATTCGTCCACCCTTCCATCCATCCGCCGTCAAACCAGAGGACCGCCGGATGATATTGAGTAACGAGTTCCTTCAGCTGGGTCTTCATGTATTCGATATACGCTCCCTTATCCCCGGGTTTGAAGTGGGTCGGATTATATGTGGGATGCCCGGGGTTCGGGTCACTGGCCTCCTGGTAAGGGCTATGCCAATCCATGATGGAGTAATAGACGGCGAACTTCACGCCATACCTCCGGCACGCGGCGCTAAGGGCCTTGAGCGGATCCCTGTGCCATGGAGTAGCCTTCACCACGTTGTAGTCAGTCGCCTTCGTGTCGAACATGCAGAACCCGTCGTGGTGCTTGGACGTGATCACCAGGTATTTCATACCGGCATCGTGGGCGATCTTTGCCCATTCGTCCGCGTTGAACTCCGTCGGGTCGAATTCCTTCGCGTACTTTTCGTATTCCGCTCTGGGGACATGGCCATTGCTCATGTACCATTCACCTTTCGCGGGGATTGCATAGATCCCCCAATGAATAAACATAACCACGCGCGCTTCCACCCA
>JAJYGB010000629.1 GCA_021785235.1 Bacteroidota bacterium | reverse complement strand
GAACGCTTACTGCCGCGAGCACGGATCCGACATCCGCATATGGCTACGTCTTCAGGAATTGCACCATCCTCGCGGATTCCATCGGTTATGACTCAAACCCTATCAAATCTTTTTATCTCGGCAGGCCGTGGCAGGGGAACCCCAGGACAGTCTTTATAAAATGCAGCGAGCCGGCTAATCTCGATTCGACCGGCTGGCTGGCATGGAACGTCGCGCCGGCGCTTTACGCGGAAAATCAGTGCTACGGCCCCGGCTCACCGTCCACGCACAGGGTAAGCTGGTCGTCCCAGCTCACCGATTCGGCGGCGGCCATTTACACTCTCAAGAATATATTCTCCAAGAATTCAGCTAGCTCAAACCTCATATTGTCCGACTGGATGCCGCCGGATGCCACTCCTCTCGACAACGCACCGTTTCCGGATACCACGTATTCCGTCACTATGACTTCGTTTACATCGAGCCTCACCACGGGAGCAGTCAGGTTGACCTGGCAAACCTCCGGTGAAGTGAACAACGCGGGCTTCAATGTCTTGAGGAAGGGCCCTTCGGAAACTGGCTATACTCAGATCGCCGGTTATACGACAAATCCGCAGCTTGTTGGTGAAGGCGCCGGCCCCTCCTCCTCACCCAAGTCTTACTCATACACCGACTCCACGGTTGTCAAGGGGGCTACATATTCTTACGAACTGCAGAGCGTCTCGATCTACGGGGTGACAAAGCAGTTCTCTTCACTCAGCGTAACGGGCGTGTACGGGGAGCCGACAACCCCGAAAACTTTCGCACTTCTCCAGAACTATCCAAACCCGTTCAACCCGACAACAGCAATTAGCTATGAGCTAGCAGCTAATAGCTATGTGACTTTGAAAGTGTACGATATTCTCGGCAGAGAGGTGGCGACGTTGGTTAACGGACAGGAGAACGCCGGAGTGTACAAGGTGAACTTCAACGCGTCGCGGTATGCCAGCGGAGTTTACTTCTACAGGATGATGGCGGATTCGCCAAACGGTAAGAGCTTCACCGCGATCAAGAAATTGGTCCTTCTAAAATAACCGGGGCACAAACGAGTATCCGACTCAATAATGGGGCTCAGGTTTGTCTGAGCCCCTTTTCGTGGTCTGGTAATATAAATAGATCGCAACTCCGGCAATGATGGTAGCGGCGATCACTGCGATGGTCGGTGGGTTGACGGAGAGGAATGGTATTCTCGGTTTGCCGTCCGGCAGCTTGTAGACCGAAAGGACCGCGATAAAATTGTTCGTGAAGTGCGCGGCCATGCCGGGAAGAAGGCTTTTGCTCCTGTAAAAAAAGAAGCCGATCATTATCCCCAGTATGGAAAGGGAGACGAGGTTCAGCGGGCGCATGTGGTATAGGCCGAAGAGGATCCCGCCGATCAGAATGCTCTTCGCGCCGATCGTTCTCTCAAGAGTGCGTTGAAAGTATCCGCGGAACAATGTCTCTTCGCAAATGGCCGGCGTCACGCAGACCACCAGTATTACCCAGATAAACTCTCCGGAAGTGTATGAGGTGAACAACTCCGAGTTTATCCTCATGAGGAAGTCCGGAAAGTTGAGTTCCCGGAGGAAGAAATCGCTTATAACGCTGCTGGCTGGAAAGAAAAACAGGGAAGCGGCGACGGCGAGCAAGATCTCAACTGCGGGGACTCTGCGGAACCGGATGTAACGCAGGAAATCTTTTGTGTGCCATCGGCGGATTATCCAGATGGTTGGGATCAGCATGAAAATGAACTCGGAGATGAATACTGAATAACGAATGGGGTTCTTTGTCGCCACCGCTTTTGCCGTAAGGAGATCCAGGACTGTCTTGGAGCTGCCGTTCGAACCCCCGCTTTCGGAATGCTCCAAAGCCAGTATTATGAACCCTACTAATCCCTGCGCGTAGACGTAAACGATGCCGACTATGATAAATCCCAATATGGCAGCGGACGCGGGGCTCCTTCCCGACTTTTCCCAAGAACCCTCAAATTCTGGCGGCGCTCCTCCGAGGATCGAGGTTGGTGTAGTCTCGCTCAACTGCGCTATATCGTTGTGACCGGGACTTCTGAAGTCGTCGGGGTGCTTTCTGCGGGGAAGTCGTCGTGACGTGCCCGCAGATCGAAATACATGACTACAGTGAAGGCCGGAGTAAGCAAGAGGGAAAGAACGGAACTCAGACCGCTGCCGATCCCGATTAAGTGGCCGAGCCTGGTCTGAAGATGATGGAGCTGCGCCGGATCCATATGCCCGCCCGACTGGCCGAGAGCTGTGAACAGGTCCTTATACTCGCCCCACATGCTTCCGAATGTCACAGGAACGGTGATCACAGAGATTGCGAAACTGGAGAGTAGAAAGAACAGGATGAGTATCCCGAGCGTTCTCCACCAGTGGCCACCGACGAGGAACCAGCTCTTTTTGAACGCCTCGATCGGCCCAAGGTCCTGGAGGGCGACTGCGGTCAGGGCAAAATAGAGCCTCAGGAGGCAATAAAAGAGTGCGGCAACGATTATCAGGATGAATAGCACGGTGAAGAGTACTAGCAAGCCGGTGCTTCCTGCTGAACCGCGCCCGGCAGCCGCCGCGATTATTCCTCCGAGGATTGCGGTGAAGATGACTACTCCAAAAATGGCGAGAGTCTTCAGGATACCCTCGCCGATTCCGTTGAGCCACCTGCTGCCGAAAGTCATCTTCACGGCGGTCGCGTAGTCGATATGTTCCGAATTGAGTTCACCGCCGATTAAGATACTGATGGCGATCTCAGCCATCATCGAGGCGAACGCAAATAGCATGGAGGCAATGCCAAAATAAAATCCCCCTGCGAACATCGGGCCGATCGGGCCTATATTATTCGGCGTCGTCCCGGCGCTGAAACTGGGGAAAGATGAATAAAAGTGGTTAGCAGCAATCGTGAAGAGAATGACGGGGACAATAAGGAAACTTACGGATATTGCCGCGTTCCTCGTGAATGTTTTTCCGATCAGTCGAAGTGTCTTATCGAAGGTATCCCCGAGTGTCATCGGCATTATTGTAGAAGGCATCGTGTTACTCCTCTAATGGTGGAAGTAGCTTACCTGGTACACATTCCGGACGTCGTTACTTGCTTCCGTGAATTTAGTCGACCGGGCTTGTAGTTGCAAACACGGCAGTAGTCGGAGTCTTCGACCGCAGATTCCAGCGCCCCGTCCCTGCCATTGCCATCGTGCCCTCACAACGGAACGATCTTCAGCCAGGCGTGCTCTTTTGTTTGTGTGAAAGCGGAGAAATTGCCAAAAAGGCCGACTTCTCCGCCGGATCAATCTTGAATCAAACCCCCGTTTAGGTTTATATTTCACAGAGGTTTACAATGTCTAAATTAACGGGAGTTCTTGGTCAGACGACTGAGAATCAACCTCTTGAAATAGAAGATACCACGACCGAATCACAGACTCCTGCAAGAGTAATTCTGTTCAACGATGATTGGCATACTTTTGAGGAAGTGATCGGGCAGTTGATAAAGGCACTCGGTTGCGGCACAGATAAGGCAAGCGTGATCGCTCTGGAAGCGCACACGGAGGGCAAGGCACTGGTGTATGTAGGCCCTATGAAAGATTGTCTCCGCATCAATAGCGTGCTTGAAGAAATAAGTCTAATCACTCAAATAGAAATCTGATCGATGAATTCCAACGAAGTCCGCGACAGTTTTGTAAAATTTTTTGAGAAGCACGGCCACAGACCGGTACCGAGCGCGCCGGTAGTCCCATATGACGACCCCACGCTCCTTTTCACGAACGCGGGAATGAACCAGTTCAAAGATGTCTTCCTCGGAAAAGGGAAGCGGGATTACACGCGGGCGGTCGATTACCAGAAGTGCATACGTGTAAGCGGCAAACACAACGACCTCGAGGAAGTCGGGCACGATACATACCACCACACATTCTTTGAGATGCTCGGCAACTGGTCGTTCGGAGATTATTACAAGAAAGAGGCTATCGAATGGGCGTGGGAACTCCTCACCGGTGAGTGGAAGCTCCCGAAGGATAAGCTGTTCGCCACGGTATTTGAAACAGACGACGAGGCCGCCGACCTGTGGAAGAAGGTGACGGACATCGATCCTGCAAGGATTATGAAATTCGGCGCCAAGCAGAATTTCTGGGAGATGGGCGAGACCGGCCCGTGCGGACCGTGTTCCGAAATTCACATTGATCTGGGCGAAGGCATTTGCACGAAAAATCACAAGCACGGCGTCAACGTTGACGGTTGTGCCCGCTTCATAGAGCTGTGGAATCTTGTCTTTATCCAGTATAACAGAGACGCGTCCGGCCAGCTTGAGACATTACCGGCCAAGCACGTCGATACCGGGATGGGGTTCGAACGCGTCGTTTCGGTGCTCCAGGGAAAGAAATCGAACTACGATACGGATGTTTTCACGCCGATTATAGCGGAGATAGAAAAGCTCACCGGCAAGAAATATGAGGGTGAGCGCAACCAGGTGGCGATGCGTGTCATTGCCGACCATGTTCGCGCGCTGACATTTGCCATTGCCGATAACGCGAATCCTTCAAATGAAGGAA
>JAJYGB010000288.1 GCA_021785235.1 Bacteroidota bacterium | reverse complement strand
TGCAGGACGATGAAGATAATACCGAGGGGCCTGCTGAGAATATTGAATCGGCAAGTCAGGAGAATACTCAAGACCAGGTCTCCGCGGAAGATAAGGCTGAGGCTGAAGAAGATGTCGGCACGATTGGTAAGCAAGAATCAGCGCTCCGGCCGGAGGAAGGCCGGAAAGCGGAAGCGCCGGCTGAACGTATAGAGGTGGAGCAAGAAGCAAAAGCTGAAGAGCCTCCCGCTGAAACGGAACAGTTGTTGGCAGTTGGGGACGTCGCCGAAATATCTGACGAAACCATCTCGACACAAGAGAGTTTAGAGCAGCAAGGGAAGGTCGAAACCGGCGAACCGTCGACAGTCGAAGGTACTCGCGAGGTTGCCGAAGAGCCTTCCCCAATTGAAGAGAATGTGGGACAGGAAGAGCAAATCGAACAGAGTATACCAGTAGCGGATGTCGGCGAACGGACAGAGCTTGAAAATATCGGCGAGGTTTCCGAAGGATCTGTGCCCATCGAAGCTGATTCCGGGGAAGTGGAGCAGGTCGGGCAGGAGATGTCCGTGACTGAAGCCACGGAGCCGGCATCTGCGGGGCAGGAAGAAGTTGTTTCAAGTGAAGAAACCGGCGGTGACGAGGAACCGGAGGTGAGAGAGGAAGTAGTCGACGACCTGGCGCACATTATCGAGTCAATCATATTTGCCTCGGATGAGCCGCTTTCGGTCCCGACTATTAAGTCGGTACTCGACGCCGCCCACACTTTTGGGCGCGTAAATCCAGACATGATAACATCGCGGGTCAGTGCGCTGAACGCCAAATATGAGGCCGATGGCACTGGCTTCCATATTGTCGAGATCGCGAATGGATACCAGTACGCGACGCGCAAGGAGATGGCACAGTGGGTGTCCAACCTTTTCAAAGAGAGGTCGAAGAGAAGGTTGTCTAATTCCGCGCTTGAGACGGTGGCCATCATCGCCTACAAACAGCCGATCACGAAGCCCGAGATCGAATCGATCCGCGGCGTTAACGTCGACTACGTCCTTCATAACCTCCTTGAAAAGGAACTAGTAACTGTAGTCGGAAGGGCGGAGACAGTAGGTCGTCCGCTCCTATACGGGACGACGCAGAAATTTTTGAAAGTCTTCGCGCTTAAGAGTCTCGATGACCTTCCGAAGCTGCGCGAGATAGAAGAAATCATAAAAGAGATAAAGAGCAAAGGCGCGGAGGAGTCGATACAGCTCGAAATAACGGCGCTGGGAGATTCGTCATCTCCGGAGCCTGCCGCGGGCGGCGACATCGCGCCCAAAGCGCCTTCAGAGAACGGAGTGGAATAGTTAATTGGCAGCACAGGAATTAGTCAGGATAAACAAATACCTCTCATCTTCCGGCGTCACGTCGCGCCGCAAAGCGGATGAGATGATTGCCGCCGGAAGAGTCAAGGTGAACGGCAAAGTTGTCAAAGAACTCGGCACCAAGATTACCCCCGGCAAGGACAAGATCGAAGTCGACGGCAAAGGAGTAAGAACCAGTACGCGGCTCGTGTACATACTTCTAAACAAGCCAAAGGACGCCGTTACCACGTCAAGTGATGAGAAGGGAAGACGAAGCGTCATGGATCTGGTCAAGGTGCGGGAAAGAGTGTACCCGGTGGGGAGGCTTGACAGGAACACGACCGGCACTCTTCTTCTCACGAATGACGGGGAACTGGCTAACCGCCTGATGCACCCGAGACATCTGGTACTGAAGGTTTACAAAGCGACTCTCGAACGGGCGCTCAAGGAGCGCGAATTCGCCAGGCTCAAGAAGGGAGTCCTGATAGACAATTCAGTGACAGTGCCTGATGACCTCTATGTCCTTCCGGATAGCAACGGCCTCGAAGTAGGAATATCTGTCCATGAAGGGAAACACCATCTTATCAAGCGGATCTTCGAGTCTTTTGAGATACGAGTAATTCAACTCGATCGATACTCTTATGCCGGTTTGACACATCGTGGGCTGCAACGTGGGGAGTGGCGGAACCTGACGAAGAACGAAGTCGCGAACCTGAGGAAGCTTGTAGAACTGTCCGCTGGATGAAAGACATAGATTGGTTTGCCTCAATTTGTGCCGCCAACGGTCTGAAGATTTCCGAGGACCAGGCTTCATTGTTCGAGAAATACCGCTCGCTTCTCGTCACCGCCAACAAGCAGTTGAACCTCATCTCCCGAAAAGACGAAGACAACTTCTATCCAAATCACGCTCTCAACTCGGTCTCTTTTCTTTTCCGAAAGGAATTGATTCCCGACGCGTCGATGGTCGACCTTGGCACAGGCGGTGGACTTCCCGGCATTCCGGTTCACATCATATATAGAGATACCAGGGTCACTTTTATAGACTCGATTACGAAAAAGACCTCCGCACTCATTGAGATTTTACAGGAGTTGGGGCTGCGAACGGCTCGCGTTGTGAACGGCAGGGGAGAAGAACTCTCGAAAAAGGGTGATTTTCAGGCGCATTTTGATTATGTTATCAGTCGCGCGGCAGGGAAGCTGGACGATGTCGCGAAGTGGTCTCGCGGATTCTTGAAAGACTCCGGCACCGCTTCTGGCGAGACAATTCCCTCGGGGACTTTAATCGTACTAAAAGGCGGCGCATTCGAAGAGGAACTGAAACACACGAGAAGTATCAAGTCTGTAGCCTCTGCAGACGTGATCGACGTGACCTTCCATGGCATGGATGAAATCTACAACAAGGAAAAGAAGTTGGTTTTGATATCGTATAAGAAAGCAGCGTTTAGGAGCCAAAATTGAACGAGCAACTGGATAATCTTTCAGACCGAGAGTCATTCGAGCAGGAACAAAACGAGCTCACAAAAAGAAGGATTGCCGAGCTTGAGGAACTGAGAAAGCTTGGTCTCAATCCATACACTTACAGCTTTGACGTCGACAGCTATTCTTCCGAAATCCTGCAGTCGTTTAAGGACGACGCGCCGCAGCAGGAAGTCTCGATCGCCGGGAGAATTGTATCGCTAAGGCGAATGGGGAAAGCTTCGTTCTGCCACATAAGGGACTCGAAGGGAAAGATACAATTATATCTGAAGCGCGACGAAATCGGACCTGCCTACGACCATTTCAAGCTGATGGACATTGGAGACATTATTGGGGTGAAAGGAATAGTCTTCCGCACAAAAACAGGCGAGGTTTCGATACACGCTAAGAACCTGGAACTCCTTTCTAAATCGATCCGCCCGCTCCCTGTCGTGAAAGAAAAGGTCGATGAACAGGGTAACAAGACTGTATATGATCCTTTCTCCGATAAAGAGCTGAGGTATCGTCAGCGCTACGTCGATCTTGTGGTGAATCCTGATGTAAGAGAAGTCTTCGTCAAACGGGCCAAAGTTGTCGGCTCGGTCAGAAGGTTTCTCGACGAGAGAGGTTACCTTGAAGTAGAGACGCCCGTACTTCAGCCGATATACGGCGGTGCGGCGGCAAGACCGTTCGTCACGCACCACAACGCTCTGGACTTCGATTTTTATTTGAGGATTTCAGATGAACTTTACCTGAAGCGGCTCATTGTGGGCGGCTTCGAGGGAGTTTACGAGATCAGCAAGGATTTCCGGAATGAGGGAATGGACAAATCCCATAACCCCGAATTCACGATGCTAGAGCTCTACGTGTCGTACAAGGATTACAACTGGATGATGGACCTTGTCGAGCAAATGGTCCACTCCGTCGCCGTTTCGGTGACGGGCGGAGCGAGGGTGAAGGTCGGTGAGAATGAGATCGAGTTCACGCCGCCGTGGAAGCGAATCACGATGCTCGATTCCATCCGGGAAGTCACAGGTGAGGATCTCGCGGGCAAATCCGAAGATGAGCTCGCCGCGATCGCGAAGAAGCACCGCGTGGAAGTCGAGAGATCGATGGGCGCCGGAAAAATAATCGACGCGATATTTTCCGAGCTCGCTGAACCGACGTTAATACAGCCTACCTTCATAACCGATTACCCGGTAGAAATGTCTCCGCTCGCAAAGCGGCATCGTTCTAAGCCGGGGCTCGTCGAGAGATTCGAGTTGATGTGCAACGGCCACGAGTTGGCGAACGCATTCAGCGAACTTAACGACCCGCTCGATCAAAGGTCCCGGTTCGAGGACCAGGCTAGGCTTAAAGCGAGAGGCGACGAGGAGGCTATGGTGGTCGACGAAGATTTTCTCCGCGCGCTTGAATACGGGATGCCGCCGACAGCGGGACTCGGAATAGGAATCGACCGCCTTACGATGGTCCTTACGAACCGCGAATCCATTCGCGACGTGATCTTTTTCCCTCAAATGAAACCGGAAAAACAGTAGAAAGAACAGCGCCAATTGAAAACCGTCAATCTTGTCCTTGGAATCCACAATCACCAGCCGATCGGCAATTTCGATCATGTGCTGGAGGAAGCTTATCAGAAATCGTACAAACCGTTTCTCGAAGTGCTCGCGAGATTTCCCAAGGTGAAGGTCTCGCAGCATTACACAGGCTTTCTTCTCGAATGGCTCAAGAAGCATCACCCGGAAATTTTCACGGAGCTTAAGGCGCTCGTGAAGTCGGGCC
>JAJYGB010000293.1 GCA_021785235.1 Bacteroidota bacterium | reverse complement strand
GCCCATAGCGCAAGCCGTCATCGAGAAGCGTCTGCCAGGAAGAGGAAATATGATCGGGGTCGCGCTTGTTGCCGTCGGGCTGTACCTCCTTACTTCCCCGGGCGGGCAGGGTTTCAATATCGGAGATATCCTTACCCTTTTCTGTGCAATTTCTTACGCAATCTACATCGTTTACCTGGACATCTTCTCAAAAAAACACGACGTGTCCAAGCTTACCCTCCTGCAGCTCGCTGCGACCGGCATGCTTTCAATCACCGTGGCGCCTCTCGTAGAGACGATGCATGTCCACTTTACAGCAGGTTTTATGTGGGCTCTGTTGTACACTTCCATCCTGGCAACGGTCTTCGCGACATATCTTCAGACTAAATATCAAAGAGACACAACTCCGGTAAGGGCAGCTATAATATTCTCGATGGAGCCGGTGCTCGCCAACTTCATCGCTTACTTCGCGTTCGGTGAGTTCGTAGGCTGGGTCGGAGTCTTCGGCGGCGCGCTCATAATCGCGGGCCTGCTCGCTTCAGAGCTTCTCGACAGATAGCGGGAACGCGCCTAGTTGTTGATCATGTCGGGCGATTCCGCAAACCTTTAGTTGGGCCGAATTACATAGCGGGCGAGAAAGTCTACGATAAGAGTGAGGCGAACGCAGGTCGGCAGGCTTGACTATCCAAATCTGATGGGTTAAATTTTTTCCGCAATGTCAGCGGTAACGATGCGAACTGGCGGGGACGTTTCAATAGAGGAGCTCTCGCGATCACAATGGCGCGGAACTCGAACCAGATAATTCGCCCGAATGAGCCGGGGTATGAACGGATCTACCCCAAGACCTCTCGAAGCTTGCCGGCGGTTCGTTAAACTTGGACGGGAAGTAACTAAATGCATTTCGACCATCAACCGCAGCCAGGAGGGTTTCTATGAAATCTATGAAACGGTTTGCGCCCAAGATGAGACGACTTATGTTTGTGTCACTCTCTCTCGGCATATTCTTGTATGTTGCTGACGCCAGCGCTCAGACGAACTCATATATCTGGAAGAGCGTGATAGACGGTGGAGGTGGGTTTGTCACGGGGATCGTTTACAGCCAGACGGCTCAGAACCTCGTGTATGCGCGCACAGATATCGGCGGCGCTTACAGGTGGAGTGATTCCGCCAATGCGTGGATTCCGCTGACCGACATGATGACCAGAAATAATTCCGATTTCATGGGAATTCTCTCTATCGCGCTCGACCCGAACGACACGAACCGGATTTATATGCAGTGCGGAAAATACACGCAGAGCTGGGCCGGTACAGGTGCGGTGCTTGCTTCAACTGACAAAGGAGCCTCGTGGACCATCGACAGCCTTTCGGTTAAGGTGGGAGGAAACGAAGATGGTCGCGGCGCGGGAGAAAGACTTCAGGTCGACCCCAACGCGGATTCGATTCTCTTTATGGGGACAACCGTCAACGGATTGTGGATGTCCACGGATTACGCCGCGCACTGGTCCAAAGTGTCGTCATTCGTCCCCACCAATTTGAACTTCGTGTTATTCGATAAGTCGAGCGGCACCGCGGGCACTGCCACACAGCGCGTTTTTGCCGGGGTTGTGAATACCGCGGGACAAAGTCTCTACGAAACAACAGACGGCGGCATAACCTGGAATGTTGTCGCAGGCCAACCAACGGGCGTAATGGCCATCAGGGCTGTGATAGCCGATTCCCTTCTCTACACGACATTCGCGAATTACCAGGGACCGAACAGCGCCACCGCGGGTTCGGTATGGAAATACAACACTTCAAACGGCGTCTGGACCAACATCTCACCTTCCTCGGGCTCTTACGGTTTCAGCGGAATATCACTCTATCCAAAAAATCCAAACATCCTGGTCGTCAGCACGCTTGACCGCTGGTCGCCCATGGACGAAGTTTACCTGACGACGAACGGCGGCTCCACGTGGCAGGGTCGCCTTGTTGGGGCGACACTCGACCACAGCCTTGCTCCATACACTTCAACGGTGAACCCTCACTGGCTCGCGAGCGTCGCCATGGATCCGTTCGATTCCAGCAAGGCGATGTTCGGAACCGGTTTCGGAATCTGGGCATGCGACAATCTCTTTGCTTCGACTCCTACATGGTATTTCAAAGACCAGAATTTAGAAGAGACTGTCCCAATGCAGATAATAAGTCCGCCGTTCACGAATGTGATGTCCGCAATGGGAGACTATGATGGATTCCGGAACGACAGCCTGGATGTATCCCCTCCACGGGGACGATACAACCCTCCGAAGGGAACTACACTGTCGATAGCTTTTGCGGCGGACGTGCCGTCGAAGATCGTGAAGGCATTCAACGCGTCCCCATTCGGCTCGTACTCGACTGACGGTGGAAACACCTGGAGGGATTTCAGAGGCAGCCGCGGTGCCTCGTTTCCGAGCGGCACAACGGCGGGGGGAACCTGGTCAATCGCCATCTCAGCCGACGGCAGGAACATGGTTTGGGCGCCGAACGGTGCCACGATGTCCTATTCAACGGACAACGGGATGACGTGGACCAAATGCGCCGGAGGAATCCAGAGCACACCCACGATGACACCGGTCGCAGACGGGGTTAACCCGAACATATTCTACGCGTATATAGCATATTACGGCGAGCTTTGGAGATCCACGGACGGTGGCCGGACATTCGGCAAGGCACTGAGCGGCATTTCAGGAGTGGGAAGCTGGGATCAATTGGCTGCCGTGCCGGGACACGAGGGCGATTTGTGGATATGCGGCGACGCCGCCGGCTTGTACCATTATTCAATTAATTCGGGCACCGGTCCGACGCAAGTCAGCAGCGTCTCGGCGGCTTACCTTATAGGATTCGGAAAGTCCGCAACACGAGGAGGCTACCCCGCCATTTATTTGTGGGGCACGGTCGGCGGACAGCTTGGAATCTTCCAGTCGACCGACTCAGGTTCAACCTGGGCAAGAATCAACGACGATAACCATCAGTTCGGCTACCTTCACCAAATTGCCGGTGATCCGAGAGTTTACGGAAGGTGCTACATTTCCGCCGAAGGGCGCGGTGTCTCATATGGCGAACCCGCTAACAGCGACACGACCGCAAATCCGGCGACTTATACTTTCGTATCATCTCCATTGGACAGTATCTCCCATTTCTATCAGAAAATCAGCGTCTCATGGACGCCGTCGTCCGACCCACAGGGCAATCCACTGACATACATACTTCACTTTTTCGGTCCAGGTGTCGATACGACATTCACAAGCACCGGCACGACGGATGAATTCCCAGTCGGCAACGTACAGAAAGCCAGCTATTATACACTGACCGGGTACGTTACTAACGGATGGGACACCACTGCGACATCGAACAGCCTGACTCTGTATACCGCTTCCGTAGTGACAGACGTTAAGGCTGGTTCCGCCGGCGTACCGAAAACGTTTAGTTTATCTCAGAATTATCCGAATCCGTTCAATCCGACGACAGCTATTAGCTATGAGCTATCAGCTAATAGCTATGTGACTTTGAAAGTGTACGATGTGCTCGGCCGGGAAGTCGCGACATTTGTCGACGGTCAGCAGAACGCCGGAGTGTACAAGGTAGACTTCAACGCCTCTCGATACGCAAGCGGGGTTTATTTCTACAGGATACACGCGAGCGCAACCGACGGACGGAGCTTCGTCGCGGTAAGAAGCATGATCCTGATTAAGTAGCAAAGACATTTTACCAAGGGAGAAGCATAAGTCCTGTTCTTCTTAATGAGGGGCAGGACTTTTTTTACCTTGTGATTCCCCGGATTCTACTCGAAGTCAAGATTCCATTTCTCGTAAAACTCGGCGGGTACGACGTCGATGAACCGGCTTGGTTTCATGAAGATTCTTCCGCTTTCCCTGTCGTAGACGTTCATCGGATAAGTGACATAAAGATTTTCCTTCGCCCTGGTGCAGGCGACATACATCAATCTTCTCTCTTCTTCCAGGGCTTCATCGTCATCCGTCGCGTACATTGACGGGAATTTTCCGTCAAGCGCCCAGATGACGAATACGCTGTTCCACTCCAACCCTTTCGCGGAATGTATTGTTGAAATGGTTATTTGCTCCTCCTTCTTGTCCTTTTCGCCGAGATCGACGACGCTTTCGGTGGGGGGCTCGAGTGCCAGGTCCGAGAGAAAATTCTGCAGCGATTTGTAACGCTCGGCGATCGACGCGAACATCTCGAGATCCTTCTCGCGCTTCGGGTAATCGTCGTACTTGCTCTGCATCAACGGCGCGTAGTAACGGAGGACCGACTCCACCTTTTCAATAGGCTGTGCGACTTTACGGCCCTCCTCAGAGATGAAACCGACGAGCTCGCCTGCGGTTGAAGGGATATCACTCTCAGGTAATTCCCCTGTTTCCCCGCCTCCGTCGCCCGCGTGCGTGAGCCGGTCGATCACCCTCTCCGCGATGCGGGGCCCCACCCCCGGGTGTAGAAGTAAAATGCGGTGCCATCCTACCGCGTCCTGCGGATTTTCAATAACCCTCAGAAACGCGATTACATCCTTGATGTGGGCAGCCTCGACGAGCTTCATCCCTCCGAATTTCACGTA
>JAJYGB010000361.1 GCA_021785235.1 Bacteroidota bacterium | reverse complement strand
TGATGTTTGCCATCGAACCGCCGCTCACAAGGATTCCTGAAGATGTCATCGGGTAATTCAACATCTCCTTGCACCAGTCGAGCACCTGTTGCTCGACGTACATCGCCGAGTGCTCACCGATGGCGGTGTTGGGGTTCATCGTTGCCGCTAGCATCTCGGCGAGAACACCGAACGGCGTTCCGGTTCCCTGCACCCAGGCCCAAAACCGTGGATGCATATTTCCGCTGGGATAGGGAAATATGTGCTTCTTGAATTCGTCGTAGATTTCGGCGATGCTTTCGGGCATTTGAGGGATCCCGCCCTTCAGGAATTTCTTTGTCCCTTCCGGAATCTTTCTCCACGATGGTTCGCTCCGAATATTCCGCAGATGATCCATCATGTCGTCGATCATGTGGTGACCTAGCTTGCGGAACGATTCCCAATCGTCGGGGTCGAGTGAAATCTCGTCGGATAAAATCTCTTCGATGTTTTGCATGTCAAGCTTTCGCAGGGTTTGCGGTGATTTCCTGGAGGGGTCTATTTGTGTCTTATCTTCAGCCCCAGTATCGCGAGCGTGAGAACCAGTGTAACACCGTTCGCAAGTATTATCGGCAAGGAACGGAGCCTGATCCCGAAGACGAGCCACAGGAACACACCCGTGCACATCATCAGGTACATTCTCAAGCTCACGTCTTTCGCCGAACGGCTTCTCCAAACCTTCATGAACTGCGGAACATACGCCAGCGTCGTGAATATCGCGGCCGCGAATCCTATAATTTCGGTCAGCTGCACCGGTTCTCTCTCTAATCGATTCTTCTGATTTCCGACATCTTTTTCGCGACCATCCTCGCGTTATAGTCGTCAAGCTTCTTCAATTCCTTGATGATATTGGCGTAGTCCTCGTCATTTCTGTTCTGGCTCATCTTGTAAGCTGCCTCGACTCTTTCTATGTCTATCTCGAAGCCGACTATCCCTCCGATCTGTTTTTCGATTTCGCTATGAAGGACATCCGGTGTCAACGGACGAGAGGAAATCTGCTCGTGGTGATGTGTCATTCTCTCAAGCGATTTCCTCAACGCTTCGCCTTCCACTATCCTGAGCCTGCCGTACACGTGCACGCTCATGTAATTCCATGTCGGAACGTTCGGACGGTTGTACCATGAAGATGAAATATAATGTTGGATGGGGGAAAGGAAAATTGCCAGAGCCTGCGGCTGATCCTCGAACAATTTCCAATGAGGATTTCCCTTCGCCATGTGTCCTGAAAGGATCGTCCTGCCGGCGCCCGCCGCTTCGAGCTCCAGCGGAATATGCGTTGCGACCGGGTTTTCTTCTCCTCGGCTGATGAGCGTTGCCAGTGGATTCTCACGTATGAACCGGATGACCTCCGGCCAGTCGTCTATTTTGAAGTATGCCGGTACGTACATTTGCAGGACCTTTTCATGTTTGGGATTGCCTTTAATGTATGAGAATAAGAAAAGATACCGCGCATTTCAACTGTTGCACGCCGCAGGGGAGGACACGGGATCGCCGGGCCGACCTCAGCCTTCGCCGAGAACTTTTGCGGCTTCCCACCCGATGATCGCCGCCTTCCGCGCGTCTCCCCAGTGGTATTCACCGATGACACCCGTCGAAAGGATGACCCTGTGACACGGGATGAGATACGCGACCGGATTGCTGCCGATCGCCGCGCCGACGGCCCGCGAAGCCGATGGACGGCCGATCGCTTTTGCCACACGGGCGTATGTGCTGATCCCTCCGACCGGTATTTTCAGAAGCGTCTCCCACACTTTGATCTGGAACGGAGTTCCCTTCAGGTGAAGCTTGATTTTAGGAATGTCGCTCCAGTCCGACTCGAATATCCGGAGGGTTTCACTCTGGAACTCATCGCGTTTTCTTTTGAACGAGGCGTTGGGGAATCTGCGGCGCAACCGGCGCACTGCGTCCTCTTCATTTTCTGAAAATGCGAGATGGCAAATTCCCTTCCCGGTGGATGCAGCGATTATCTTTCCGAAGGGTGTCCGGGAGAAGCTGAAATTAATGACCAGGTTCTCTCCGCCGTTCTTGAATTCGCCGGGAGTCATTCCCTCGATTTTAATGAAGAGATCGTGGAGCCGTCCGGTTCCCGAAAGTCCCGTGTCGAATGCCGTCTCCGAGAGCGACGCGTTGTCCCGCAGAAGCCTTTTAGCGCGTTCGACGCTGATGTATTCGAGAAACTTCTTCGGGCTGACGCCCGCCCACTTTCTGAATAGCCGCTGGAAATGAAATGGGCTTAGATGCACTTCACCCGCTACGCGTTCAAGATCGGGCTGCTCCCTGAAATGCGCATTTATATAGGAAATCGCTCTCGCTATTCTCTCATAGTCTGTCATTCATCCTCCACGTTATGTAGCAAATTTACATGTTGTCGATTCGCTGTGAAACCCGATTCTTGCTGAAAGCGATGCGTCACGAGGGTATCGAAAAATTCAGCCGGGAGTATTAGATTGGTCTGCGCGAAATATAAACCGGGCGCTGTATCTTTGAAGGTTGATGTCTTTCCTCCGCTATTTTTGGAGGTGCATCCCGAACGCGAACCTCGCTTCACGCTTCATCCATTAATTACCGAAAACAGGAGCAGCACGAATGGGACTCTCGCGAAATGTTCTTCTCTGGGCATCCGAAAACCCATATCTTCTCAAGCACGTCCCGAACTACCGCTTCGTTCGTAAGGCACTCAAGCGGTTTATGCCGGGCGAGGATCTCGATGACGCGATCGGCGCGGCCCGGCTCTTTCAGAGCGAGAGAATTCCGACCGTCTTCACCTATCTTGGTGAAAGCATCACAGACCTTTCGGAGGCGACGAGCGTTCGCGATCATTATCTGGCACTTCTCGACAAGATATCTCGGGAGAAACTGAACATTGAAGTGTCTGTCAAGCTGACACAGCTCGGTCTCGACCTCTCCGCCGATCACGCTTATGAGAACTTCAAGGCGCTCGCGTCGAGGGCGCGGGAGCTGAACAACGTCGTGTGGATCGATATGGAACGGAGCAGCTACGTCGACCCGACACTCGAGCTGTACAGGAAAGTAAAGAGGGATTATTCCAACGCAGGCGTCTGCCTTCAGTCGTATCTCCGGCGCACGAAGAAGGATGTCGAGGGTCTTCTCAACATCTCGCCGCTTATTCGTCTCGTCAAGGGTGCATACAACGAGCCCTCGGACATAGCCTTCCCGGATAAGAGCGATGTGGACAAGAATTACTATGAAGTTTCGACGATGCTTCTGAAAGGAATCCGCGACAACGGCGTACGCGCCGCCTTCGGCACACACGACACTGTCCTGCACGGAAAAATAATTAAAGCCGCCGGCGACATGGGGTTGCCGAAGGAGAAGATCGAGATCCAGATGCTGTACGGCATAAAGACTGCCGAACAGAAACGTCTCGCGCGGGAAGGATACGACCTCCGCGTCCTGATCAGTTACGGCAAGGCGTGGTACAGGTGGTACATGCGCCGGCTCGCCGAAAGGCCCGCGAATGTGGGATTTGTGGTGAGAAACATTTTGACGAGATGATGAACCGCGGTTGCTATTTGTTGGTTATGAAGCTCCAGGTTCCAACCCACAAGCTCCAAACAAGAAGCGAAGCGCAAAGAAAAACATTAAAACCGCAAACATTTGTCTTTTGATTTTGGAATTAGTTCATTGCTTGGAACTTGGAAGTTGGTGTTTGGAACTTATTCTTTGAAACGCTTCCCTATTATGAAAGATGAGGCATCGCTTTGATCAAAGGGATTATGCCGCCCGTCACCACTCCGTTCGTAAACGGCGAAGTGGCTTACGATAAACTCGCGGACAACATCAAGCGCTGGAACCGGACCGGTCTCAGCGGCTACGTCGTGATGGGTTCCAACGGCGAGAGCGCGTTTCTCACACGGGATGAGAAGCTGAAAGTCGTCGAGACCGTGAAGAAGAGTCTCGCCGGGGGCAAGATGCTTCTGGCCGGGACCGGTTCGGATTCGATCAGAGAGACTATATCGTTGTCGAACGATGCAGCCGCCCGCGGCGCGGATTACGCGCTCGTGCTCACACCTTCTTTTTATAAGAGTGAAATGAATGGCGCGGCCTTCGTGAGATATTACACGGAAGTCTCGGACGGCGTCAAGATCCCGGTTGTCATATATAATGTTCCAAAGTTTACCGGAGTCGACATACAGGCCGCGGCTGTTTCCCAGCTCGCGAAGCATAAGAACATTGTCGGTTTGAAAAACAGCTCTGAGAACTCGGCGCAGACCGCTGAAATTATCGCGTCGGTGCCGGCTGATTTTTCGGTCATTGTCGGTACGGCATCCGTGCTTTATCCGGGTCTCGCTGCGGGAGCTAAGGGCGGAATACTCGCGCTGGCGAATATAGCTCCCGACGAATGCGTTGAGCTGCAGAATCTTTTTGACGAGGGCAAACATGAAGAAGCCTCTAAACTGCAGAAGAAACTGATTCCCGCGAACAAGGCGGTGACTTCGAAATACGGCGTGCCTGGTTTGAAAGCCGCTCTCGACATGCTCGGCTATTTCGGAGGCGAACCGAGGAGTCCGCTCGCTCCCCTCGGCGATCGT
>JAJYGB010000479.1 GCA_021785235.1 Bacteroidota bacterium | reverse complement strand
AGAGCATGTCGTCCGGACAGGTGAAGATAGAGGTCGAAGAATTCGAGAAGGCTTCGTCTTCTCTCAATCTCAACGACTATGACCTGATTGTGGACGCGGTCCTCGGTACAGGCTTGAAAGATGAACCCAGAGATAACGCGAAGACGGCCATAGATTTGATGTCTAAGGCTGTGCCGCCTGTTCTTGCCGTGGATGTTCCAAGCGGTCTCGATTCCGATTCGGGAAATGTTTTTGAATCCGCGACGGCGTCAGTCGCGACAGCTACGATGGGATTCCCCAAGCGAGGACTCTTACTGAACCAGGGAAAACAGAACTCGGGTACCGTATATGTGGTGGACATCGGGATGCCTCCAAATCTCAACGCGCTCGCGACTGTCGAGACAACCGTCATAACAGGACCAGAAGTTCGCGAGTTGCTTCCTCGCCGAAACATCGAGACTCACAAACATGCGGTCGGAAAAGTCTTTGCTCTGGTTGGCTCTGTAGGGATGACAGGAGCGGGCATCATGGTTGGCAAAGCGGCGATGAGAGCCGGTGCCGGTGCGGTCATTCTCGGCGTTCCATCCGAACTTAACCCGATATTTGAATCTCAATTAACAGAAGTGATGACCGTACCTCTCCCGCAAACTGGAGACGGTTCGCTTTCGCTGGCGGTGCTCCTGCAGATACAGAAGAACCTCGAATGGGCAGATGTCCTTGTCATAGGGCCTGGCCTTTCCAGGAACCAGGAGACTTCCCAGATGGTCGCCAAGGTGCTCAGAAGCCAGGAGCGCACCATCATAGTGGATGCCGACGGCCTGAACGCCATCGCTGACCAGCCTAGCATTTTGGGCGATTCGAAAGCCGACATCATACTCACACCCCATCACGGTGAATTCAGCAGGCTGACCGGATTTTCAGCCGAAGAAATTGCCAGGGACAGGATTGAGATGGCACGCAGTTACGCGACAGAGAAGAAGGTGACATTGGTCTTGAAGGGATCGCCTACCGTAATTGCGACGAAAGAAGGAAAGGTGCACGTCAACGTCCACGGAAATCCCGGCATGGCGACGGCGGGAATGGGAGACGTTCTGACTGGAATAATCGCCGCGATGGTAAGTCAGAAGCTCAGTCCTTCGGACGCGGCCATTGTCGGGACTTATATCCATAGCGTGGCAGGTGATGTGGCGTTCCAGTCCAAAGGGATGTATTCGCTAATTTCTACCGATGTTATTGAATCGCTTTCCCAGGCTTTCAAGAAAATAGAAAATGGAGAGGTAGTTGAATTTCAAAGAATCTCCTGACTTCGTAAAGTATCAACTCCCAGTCCTACTTTGGATGGGATTGATATTCGCATTGTCATGCGTGCCGGGCTCAACGCTGGCGCCGATTGAATTTATAGACGCTCATCTGATTGCCCACTCGCTTCTTTTCGGAATGCTTTACATTCTTGGGTACAGGGCCTTGAAGTACCAGAACTATAGCAGATTTCTTCGCGAGTTCAGTCTCCTAGCGTCTCTCGCACTTGTCGCTTTGTACGGAGCTAGCGATGAGTTTCATCAGTCGTTCACTCCCGGACGGACGGAAGAGTTCAAAGACTTGATGATCGATGTGACGGCTGGACTCGTCGCACTCTTTATCGTGATGGCGTACGAGCGTTTCCGAAATACCACCAGGAAGCTAGAGGGGAATTGACGACCTGAGTGGCGATGGAGGCTGATTTAACCCAAACCGGGGGAGCAAATGAATTTATTCCCGGAGTTTGCCTGCGATGAGCGAAACGATCATACTGGTCCTTTCGCTTCTCCTAATGGCGCTTTTTGCCGCCGCTGAAACTGCTTTCGTTTCTGCCGACAAAGTGGGACTGGTAATTGATCTTCCCGGCGGACCGGTATCCCGCTCAGTTTTTTACTTCCTGCGCAACAACGACGTGTTCTTCGCGACGGTAGTCGTTGCGAGCAACCTCTTTGTGACGGTATTCTCATCGGTGGCCGAAGTGTTCTTTCACGCGAGCCTGAAGATACAACTTCCCATTGTAATTGGAGCGACCACAGTCGTGGGCTTCCTGCTGGGGGAATTGGTCCCTAAGAGTGTCGCCATTGAAAACCCCGAACAGGCGGCTAAGCTCCTTCTCCCGCTTGTTAGAGGTTTTGCATTTCTGACGAAACCGATTGTGGCCTTTACGGCGGCGGGATCAAATTTCCTCGCGCGTGTGGTTTTCAATTCTCCCTCTTCGAACTCTCTCATGTTTCAACGCCGCGACGTGTACAGGTTTCTCGGTAGTACGGTTACCGGCGGATACCTCGATAAAATTGAATCCGACCTGATCCGCAGGCTTCTTGAGAACGCGAGTGTTCCGGTCAAGAACATAGCGATACCGAGGACTGAAATAGTCGCGGTGGAGGCGGGTACTCGTATCGAAAAGCTTCGTGAGACGTTTGAAAAAACAGGGAAGAGTAAAGTAATCGTTTTCGATTCCAATATTGACAACGTTGTTGGGGTCGTCTACGCGAAAGACATTTTCAAGGACGTGAAGCTGACAGACGAGGTGGTCAACGACGTCCTTTTTGTTCCTGAGCAGATATCTGTTGTCGACTTGCTCGACGAATTCAGAACGGAAAGTGTTTATGTAGCTATTCTGATTGACGAGTTTGGCGGTACTTCAGGGCTCGTTACGTCATCGGACGTGATGGAACTATTTCTCGGTGAGGTGGCGCTGTGGGACAATGAAGCGCGAGTGAAGGCGATCGGGCCGAACCAGTTCGTCATCCAGGGCAACGCGGAGATTCATGAAGTTGAGGAGGCAGCTGGGGTCACTTTTCCTGTGGGAGAGTATTCTACCGTTGCCGGTCTAATCATTTCGCAAGTTGGCAGGATCCCTTCAAGGGGTGAAGTCTTCAGGATCGGGAACCTTGAATTTCAAATCGTCGGAGCTGACGGGCGAAAAATCAATACATTGAAGTTGATTCTGAAATAGACGAAAATGGTCGTGATGCCGAGTACGATTTGACGTTTTTGCAGTTGATGCGTCAAATCATGAGTATTTGCTGAAACTGTTTTGAGAGCTCGTCTGTTATTTTAGTTGATGCATTTTGCCCCTTATCTGGATTCTGCGGGGAGTCGAGTTTGAGGAAAGGAAGAAGTACCGTTTCACGAATGCTAAAAGTTGTCGATTTTTCGCCGATGCCCCGTTTCAGACTCAAGCCGTCATGCGTTTTCAGTGCTCCCTCCAAAAGTGTGGGAGTTCATGCTCATTTTCCTGAAACCGAGATCGAAAGGGTTGCTGCTCCCGCACATTCGCCTGTGGGTCTTCTAACACCAGAGTTTCAATAGGATTACCTATCTAATTATAAGGATTACAATGAGAAAGGTTGTGCTCGCCGTCTTAATTCTTGCGTCGGCATTCCCGCTTGCTGCCCAGGAATTTGGCAAGAACAAAGTTCACTACGTTACCTTTAAGTGGAGCTATATCAAATCTCCTCACTTCAATGTTTACTTCACGAAGGGTGGATACCTGCTCGCCGAGTTTGTTGCGGTCGAGGCAGAGAGTTCGCTCGCGTCGATTGAAGAGAGTTTTCACTATCAGATTAATAAACGTATCGACCTAACGGTGTTCAATTCGCACAACGATTTCCAACAGAACAATATTATCTCTGAGTACTTGGGCCAAAGCACCGGCGGTGTCACAACTTTATATAAGAACAGGGTGGTCTATCCATGGGACGGAGACCTTAGCCTTATGCGTCACGTGATCCACCACGAGCTGGTGCATGCCACGTTTAACGAAATGTTTTACGGCGGTTCTGTCCAGGCGATGATAGAACATGACATCACGTTCCAGCTCCCGACGTGGTTCAATGAGGGGATGGCGGAGTATCAATCTCTCAACCACTGGGAGGTGAACTCCGACCAGTTTCTGATGGATGCGACGATCAATCACTACATGCCGCCGATTGATTACCTGCAGGGATTCTTATGGTACAGAGGGGGAGAATCCGTCTGGCACTATATCGATGTCACTTACGGCCATCAGAAAGTGGGAGAGATTGTAAACGCGGTCCTCGCGACACACAGTGTGAACAAAGGTCTCGAGAGGGCTATCGGGCTCAACCTGGACCAACTGTCCGATGCGTGGCACGAATACAACCGAAAGCAGTATTATCCTGAGGTGGCAGAGAGACAGGCTCTCTCAACCTTCGCCAAACATGTGACGAACCATTTGGAAGACGGGAGCTCTTACAATACTTCCCCCGTCATTTCCCCGGATGGGAATTTGGTGGCCTATATTACCGACCGCACAGGATTCTTTGACGTAGTTCTCGCTTCCACGGTAACCGGCAAGGTAATACGAACTTTAGTGAAGGGAAGCCGCACGGCGAATTTCGAAGAGCTCCACCTTCTTAATCCCGGCATCGCATGGACGCCGGACGGGAAGTACATCGCCGTGGTGTCCAAGACGGGAGAGTACGATGACGTCTTCATGATTAACGTCAGGACGGGGGCGACCAAGGAGCTTCCCGGACTGAGTCTCGACGGGATAAAGGGCATTAATTTCTCTCCGAACGGGGAAGAACTGGCGTTGTCGGCCTACGAA
>JAJYGB010000327.1 GCA_021785235.1 Bacteroidota bacterium | reverse complement strand
GTAATTTCCGCATCTCACCGAAATCGCGTTATCGACAGTGGCTGACTCACAAGCTTTCATCGTGGGTTGAACAGTTCGGTGTCTCGGGCTGCGTTGGCTGCGGTAGATGTATTACCTGGTGTCCCGTCGGAATTGACATCACCGCGGAGGTCAAAGCAATCAGGAGTACCAAAGTCAAACAAGAAAAGGGAGGGTAGCGATGAAACCTCAGGATTTAACAGAATCTCTCCACAAACACCCGTTCCTCAACAACATGAACGAGGAGTTGCTAAAGACACTCACTTCCTGTGCGTCCAACGTGGTCTTCAACGAAGGAACCTATCTCTTTCGGGAAGGTCAGGATGCGAAGACCTTCTATCTTCTGCGCAGCGGCCGCGTGGCATTAGAGATCGGTGGAGGAGAACGCGGCCAAATCCGGGTGCAGACTGTTGGAGCCGGCGAAGTCCTCGGATGGTCGTGGCTAATATCCCCCTACCGATGGCACTTCGATGCCTACGCGCTCGAACAGGTCCACGCCTTCGCCATAGACGCAACATGCCTGGTCAACAAGTGCGAGACCGACTGTCACTTCGGTTACGAAATGCTGCGCAGATTCTCTGAAGTCCTAGAACGGCGCCTGGAGGCAACACGCCTGCAACTCCTCGACGTCTACGGTTCAGCCGTCAACGACAGGGGCGAGAACCATTAGCAGCTGTGCCGCTCTCAACATATTGGAGTTTGTTTAAATGATCGAAACACTCTTACAGGAAAGCAAGATAGAAACAGCCGGCGCGATGGTCCCGACGCTGGCGACGATCCGCCGCGTTGTATGGGAGACTGATGACACCTACACGCTCCTCATCGACCCGCCGCAGATGAGTGGCCGGCCATTTTCTTTCAAGCCGGGACAGTTCAATATGGTCTACGCATTCGGAGTCGGCGAATCTGCCATTTCCATCAGTTCAGATCCCGCCAAGTCGAATATCCTTGCCCACACAATCCACCGTGTCGGTATCGTGACATCCGCGCTTTCCAGGCTCAAACGCGGTGACACAATAGGTCTCCGCGGCCCGTTCGGTACCGCCTGGCCCGTCGAGGAAGCCGTCGGCAAAGACGTGTGCATCGCGGCCGGGGGAATCGGCCTGGCCCCTCTGAGACCGGTTATCTACTCGATGATCAAGAGGAGAGAGGAGTTTGGCAGAATCATAATCCTCTACGGCGCGCGAAGTCCGCTCGACCTGCTCTACCGTGTCGAGCTCGAGCAATGGAGCAAAATCCCAAACGTCGAAGTCATCACGACTGTCGACAGGGGTGACTCGAGTTGGAAGGGCCATATAGGCGTGGTTACGGGATTGTTTTCGTACATCAAGATGGATTCCCCGTCGACGATAGCCATGGTCTGCGGTCCGGAAGTGATGATGAAATATACTTACGAGGAACTTCAGCGGCGCGGGCTTTCACAGGAGCATATCTTCATATCAATGGAAAGAAATATGAAATGCGGCATAGGACTCTGTGGACACTGCCAGTTCGGACCGAAGTTCATTTGTAAGGACGGCCCGGTATTCAGGCTGCCGCAAATAAATCACCTGATCGAGAAAAAGGAAATATAGAATGCCAGAACGCAGGAAACCCGGCAAGCCGAAGGTCGCCGTCTTCAAATTCGCTTCATGCGACGGGTGCCAGCTGTCCCTGCTGGACGCTGAAGAAGAGCTCCTGGATGTCGCGAACGCCATAGACATCGCCTTCTTCCCCGAGGCAAGCCGCCGGATGCTAAAAGGACCTTACGATATCGGCATAGTAGAGGGAAGCATCACGACCCCCTACGACGTCGAGCACATCAGGGAGATCCGTAAATCGTGCGGCGCCCTCATCACGATCGGCGCCTGCGCCACCGCCGGTGGAATCCAGGCTCTACGGAACTGGAAAGATATAAAGAATTTCGTCCACATCGTCTATGCTTCGCCCGAATATATATCAACCCTCGACAGGTCACTTCCGGTTGGGTCGTTCGTACATGTCGACTATGAACTGAGGGGCTGCCCGATCAACAAGTATCAGCTAATTGAAGTCATTAACGCATTCCTTAACAAGAGAAAACCAAACGTATACACACACAGTGTCTGTGTCGAATGCAAACTGAAGGGAAACAGCTGTGTCATGGTGGCGCGCGGAGTGCCCTGCCTGGGTCCGGTCACTCAATCGGGTTGCGGCGCGATCTGCCCTGCTTTCAACCGCGGTTGCTACGGCTGCTTCGGGCCGATGGAATTCCCAAATACGCCGGCGCTCGCCGCCCAATTCAAGGAACTGGGTGAGACAAAACTCGATATCACTCTCGCTTTCAGGACGTTCAATGCGTATGCGGACGCGTTCAGAAAAGAGAGCGAAGCACATGAATAGCAGAGCCATAAAAGTCGATTACCTCGCGCGTGTCGAGGGAGAAGGTTCGTTGCTCGTCAAGACCAAAGACGGGCAAGTCAGCGATGTGAAGTTCAAGATATTCGAACCCCCCAGGTTCTTCGAGGCTTTCTTGCGCGGCAGGAAATATTCCGAGGCTCCGGACATAACAGCCCGCATCTGCGGAATCTGCCCCGTTGCGTACCAGATGAGTTCGGTACACGCGATGGAATATGTTTTCCACGCGAAAGTCGAAGGGCAGCTGCGGGAACTCAGGCGCCTCCTATATTGTGGAGAGTGGATCGAGAGCCATGCCCTTCACGTCTACATGCTCCACGCGCCTGATTTCCTGGGATACGACGACGCGATTCAACTTGCCGGCGACCACCCCGACGCCGTGCAGCGCGGCCTGCGTATGAAGAAAACCGGAAACGACCTCGTTACGGTCCTCGCCGGCAGAGAAATTCATCCGATCAACGTAAGGGTGGGTGGATTTTACAAACTCCCTAGCAGGAGAGATTTCGACGAGATCCTCGAGAAACTGAAACGCGCCAGAGACGAATCTTATGAAACCGTCCTCTGGACAGCCACACTCCCATTTCCCGATTTTGAATATGACTACGAGTTTGTCGCATTAAGTCATCCGAGCGAATATCCGTTCAACGAGGGAAGGATCGTCTCCAACAAGGGATTGAATATCGACGTGCGTGAATACGAACTCGTATTCCACGAACGGCACGTCCCTTACTCCAACGCTCTGCAATCAACAATCAAGAGCCCTCGTCCCGCCGACCAGCAGACCGCAGCCACCGATGGGAGCGGTGCTTATCTCACCGGCCCTTTGGCGAGATTCAACCTGAACTTCGATAAGCTTTCTCCTCTCGCAAGAAAAGCGGCGGAAGAGGCGAACACGAAACCGCCCATTCTCAACCCTTTCAGGAGCATAACCGTGCGCGCGATCGAGACCCTGTACGCCTGCGATGAGGCGATAAGGATCATCGAGAACTACGAACCGCCGGAGGAAGCTGCCGTCAAGTATGAGGTTAGACCAGGCTTCGGATTCGGATGCACGGAGGCACCCAGGGGAATCCTGTATCACCGCTACCTGATCGGCGAGGACGGCCTCATCAAGGACGCCAAGATCGTCCCACCGACATCCCAAAACCAGAGAATGATCGAGACCGATCTGAGGAATTTTGTCACGTCGAATATCCAGATGTCGAAGCAGGATCTCACGCTCAGGTGCGAACAGCTTGTCAGGAACTACGACCCGTGCATTTCCTGCGCCACGCATTTCCTGAAACTTGATATCTCCGAAGAACCCGTAAAGTAAGTATGGCCAAAACGAGCCGAGTGTTGTCACCCGATCCAGCCTCTGCCGCCGACCCGGCAGCAGAGAGGGCGGCTGTCACCGTCGTGGGAATTGGGAACGAGTTTCGGGGCGATGACGCGGTCGGCTTGATGGTCATGAGGCAGTTGAAAGAACGTGTACCGGCGGGTGTCAGAACTTTTGAACTCACAGGCGACCAGACTTATCTCCTTGAGTTAATGCGCTCCACGGACGCAGTTGTTATGGTCGATGCGGTTCGATCGTCGGCACCTGCCGGGACTATTTTCAGGGTTGACGCAAGCGAGGAATCTGTCCCGAAGGAGTTTCTGTCTTTTTCGACGCACGCCATCGATTCCGCGGCGGCTATCGAGCTGGCTCGAACTCTCGGCTCCCTGCCCCGAAGAGTTTTGATTTACGGAATAGTCGGGAAGGAATTCTCTTTCTCCACCACCATGACGGCGGAGGTCAGAGAGGCAATCGAGATGGTACAGGACAGGATTTTAAGTGACATAGAATGTATCCTGTCTGAAGAGAATACCGGAAAAAGAGGGGATTGTTCCGGTAACAAATCCTGATGTGAAACGGAAGGACGGAAGTCTCGTTCGGATGATCCGGATGAGTCAGTTCCGGACTTCCACGCTTACTCGACTTTCGCCTGTGCCATAAGATAGTTCACGTTGTCGGCGTACTGTGAGTTCGGGAAATCCTTCTCCACCCTCGTCAGCAGTGTGATCGCCCTGTCCTTTTTGCCGGTCTTGATATAGTTCCTGGCCGCGCCGACGAGATACTGAGCAGCGAGAAAATTCTTGGAGTCGCTGGAAGCGGCACGTTCGAAATACTCAGCGGCATTCGCGTAGTCTCCCTTTACTTCGTACACCTC
>JAJYGB010000493.1 GCA_021785235.1 Bacteroidota bacterium | reverse complement strand
TTGTCTTTCCGTGCTCTACGTCGATCCCTCGAATATTTATGTCGGCGCCGGCTCGGGCTGGATATATCATTCACTCGACAGCGGGAGGACGTGGTCTTCCGAAAAGATAAGCGACTGGCCAATTCGATCCCTTTTTAAATGGCGGGGAGCCTACGCGTTACCGCTCCCTATCTACGCTCTAACATCGCATTCTGTCTGCTCGAAATTCGAGCTTTCATCCGCGCCATGGATTGAGAACGTGCTCCCTCAACTGCAGGGTCTCGGCTCGCAGGCACACGGTGGAGGATTCTGTCTTGGCGGGAGTTCCGGCTTCATCGTCGGAGTCGGGGGAGATCTTTGGGCTTCGCCTCTGGTATTGCGGAAACGTTTATCTGACACATCGTGGGCAATGGTTCCTTCGGGTGTTCCGGGTGGCGGTCCGTTGTACAGTGTCTCGGCGCCATCTGCCGATATGGTTTATGCGTGCGGTGCCGACGGTTCGATAGTGAAGTCGACAGATGGAGGCGATTCGTGGACTCAAAACTTTCCTCCTTACACTGTTCTGTCGTCGCCCGCTTTACGCGCGATCAGTTTCATAGATGAGAAACATGGCTTTGCCGTCGGTGAAGGGGGGACAATCCTTTATACTTCGAACGGCGGGATTACCGGAGTGGACGGACATGAACCGAACATTCCGTACGATTTCGTGCTCGAACAGAATTATCCGAACCCGTTTAATCCGTCGACAGAAATAAGCTATAAGCTTTCAGCGGTCAGCCGCGTGACATTGAAAGTGTACGATGTCCTTGGAAGGGAATTGAGAGCGCTGGCAGATGGTGAAAGGCAATCTGCCGGAAAACATTCGCTACGTTGGGACGGAACGAATCAACGGGGAGAACGGGTCGGATCCGGGATTTATTATTACCGGCTGACAACCGATAACGGCACGCAAACGAAGAAGGCGGTTGGCTTGAGATAATGCCGGCCCGGGTTATTGAATGCGCTTATGACTCGGGAGTACAACTCCTCCGCAGCCATGGGATCAGAATTGCTCACTTTCAGCGCTCGCTGACACTTGACTGATACATGACTTCATGCGTACTTTTTAAGTGCCATTTGCAATACCGGAGAATATAAATGAGATCGTCTAGCACAGAAAAAAAACATAGTATCACCCTGGAATACTGGGAAGATGGGAAGTATTTGGTTGGACAGCTGATGGAATATCCGGAGGTTATTAGCCAGGGGGAAACTCTGGATGAGCTCGTTGCGAACATCAGAGATGCTCAACGAGAAATGGAAGCAAGTACACATCCGCGAAAACGAGCGGGTGTCACTCGCAAGCATAAAACGAAACGCTTGGAATTGGCAGCCTGAAGCACAGGCAATTTATACAGCAATTAGTTGCAAGCGGGTGCGTGCTTCTTAGGCACGGCAAAAGACATGATGTCTATTTGAACCCCCGCACTGGCGCAAGAACGACAGTTCCCAGACACGCAGAACTAAGCAAACTAATGTGCGAGTTGATCCGCGGTCAACTCGGTCTTTCCTCTAAATAAGCTCCCCAGAAAAGTAAACCGAGACACCACCTCCTTTTCCCGTTTCTTGAGTTCCAAACCGCGCTTTCCTATATTGCCTAAGACCTTTGAGCCGAATCTAAAGAGGTTTTTGGCGGTTACCGGTTTGAAAATCATTCGGATGAGTGAACTTCTGATATGAATTCACCTTTCTAGAGCAGGCTTACCTAACTTCACAAAATCAAACAAGGTTTCAAGATGAAAATCCACGAATATCAGGCAAAAGAGATTCTCAAGAAATTCAACGTGGCAATCCCCAAAGGGAAGGTCGCGTTCAGCGTCGATGAAGCGGTAGCGGCGGCGCGGGAAATCGGCGGAAGCGTTTGGGTCGTGAAGGCCCAGATACACGCGGGCGGACGCGGCAAAGGCGGCGGCGTCAAGATCGCGAAGAGCATCGAAGAAGTCAGACAGCTCGCGTCACAGATATTGGGCATGACGCTCGTGACTCACCAGACCGGCCCGGAAGGAAAGGTCGTAAAGCGACTTCTCATTGAACAGGGAATCAATATTGCAAAAGAACTTTATGCCGGGATAGTCCTCGACAGAGCGACGTCGAAGAACGTCTTCATGGTCTCCACCGAAGGCGGAGTGGAAATCGAAAAGGTTGCCGCAGAATCTCCCGAAAAGATCCTGAAAGAAACCGTTGATCCCGGACTCGGGTTAATGCCGTTTCAGGCAAAGACGCTCGCGTTCGGGCTTGGGCTGACCGGCGATGCGTACAAGAACGGCGTGAAGTTCCTAAACGCACTCTACAAAGCGTATGAAGCCTCCGATGCGAGCCTCGCGGAGATCAATCCGCTAGTGCTGACAACTGAGGGCTTCGTCATGGCGCTCGACGCGAAGATGAATTTCGACGACAACTCGCTCTACCGCCACCCCGACATTCTCGAGCTCAGGGATCTCGACGAAGAATCTCCGCTCGAAGTTGAGGCATCGAAGTCTCATCTTAACTACATCAAACTCGACGGCAACGTCGGCTGCATGGTCAACGGCGCCGGACTTGCGATGGCGACGATGGATATCATAAAACTCACCGGCGGCGAACCCGCGAATTTCCTCGATGTCGGCGGCGGCGCTAACGTCGAGACGGTCTCCAGCGGCTTCAAGATCATACTCTCCGATCCGAATGTGAAGGCGATCCTGATCAACATATTCGGCGGAATAGTCCGCTGCGACCGTGTCGCGCAGGGAGTGATAGAGGCGGCCAAGCGGACATCGGTCAATCTCCCCGTGGTCGTCAGGCTCGAAGGGACGAACGCCAAAGAAGGCGCGCAGCTCCTCAGAGAATCCGGCCTCAATTTTGCCGTCGCGAACGGATTGAAAGACGCGGCCGAGAAAGTCGTATCGGCTCTCAGGAACTGACTGGAGGAAACGCATTGCGTTAAGCGTGAAGCGATAAGTAGTTCACTTCCATCTTGCCGCTTGACGCTTATTGCTGAAAGCTCATATGGACTGGAATAAATACGAAGCGGTAATCGGGCTCGAAGTTCACTCGCAGATGTTGACGGAGACTAAAACGTTCTGCGGGTGCTCGACGAAATTCGGTAACCCCCCCAACTCGAACGTTTGTCCGGTCTGTCTCGGCATGCCAGGCGTGCTCCCTGTATTGAACAAGAAGCTCGTCGAGTTCGCGATAAAGATGGGGCTTGCCACCAACTGCCGCATCACACCTTATTCGATTTTCGCGAGGAAGAATTATTTCTATCCCGACCTCCCCAAGGGCTACCAGATTTCGCAGTTCGAGGAGCCCATCTGCGTCGACGGCTACGTCGAGATCGAAAAGAAGGACGGGACGAGGAAGAAGATCGGCCTCGTCAGGATCCACATGGAGGAAGATGCGGGGAAGTCGATACACGACCGGGGAGCCGACACGCTCGTCGACCTCAACCGCTGCGGTGTGCCGCTGCTGGAAATCGTCAGCCAGCCCGACATCCGCTCCGGCGAGGAAGCGTACTTGTATCTGCAGCAGATAAGACAGATTGTCACTTACCTCGGCATCTGCGACGGCAATATGGAGGAAGGTTCTCTTCGCTGTGATGCGAACGTTTCGATTCGCCTCCGCGGCGAACAGAAGCTCGGAACTAAAGCCGAGATCAAGAACATGAACTCCTTCCGCAATGTCGAGCGTGCTCTCGACGTGGAGATCGACAGACAGTACCTCCTTCTCGAATCCGGCGGCCATGTCAGACAGGAAACTCTCCTCTACGACGCGGACACCAATGAAGTCAGGCCGATGCGCTCGAAGGAGGAGGCGAACGATTACAGGTATTTCCCCGACCCCGATCTCGTGCCGGTGGTCATCGACGACGCCTGGATCGAGCGGGTGAAGGCGACGCAGCCTGAGCTCCCGATGGAACGGCGGAACAGGTATATGCGGGAGTTCTCACTCCCGAAGTATGACGCGGAGATTCTGACGGGCGAGAAGGATGTCGCCGAGTACTACGAGCAGGTCGTTTCGAATATAAACGTCAAGTCCACCGAGGCTTACAAGCAGGCGAGCAACTATGTCATGACAGACGTACTTCGTGTCGTGAACGAGAAGTCCCTTAAGATTGGTGAGTTCAGTATAACCCCTCCGCGTCTCTCACGGATGATAGACCTGATAAATGAAGGGACGATCTCGACAAAGATCGCCAAAGAGGTCTTCGAAGAAATGCTTCAATCGGGTCAGGATCCCGATTCGATCGTTGAGAACAAGGGGCTTCGCCAGGTCTCCGACGAGTCCGCGATCGAGAAAGTGGTCGATGAAGTTTTGCAGTCGAATCCCGACGAGGTGCGGAAGTATGTCGGGGGGAAGCAGAAGCTGTTCGGCTTCTTTGTCGGCGAGATCATGAAGAAGACGCGCGGCAAAGCTAATCCGAAGATTTTGAACGATCTGTTGAGGCAGAAACTGGAAAGACTCAAGAACTAGTGGGAATTAAGCTCCAAGTTCCAAACAAGCTCCAACAGCCAGAAGTATAAATTGCAAACCTTGACTTTTCTTTTTGGTCAATTTGATTTTTGTCCCGTCAAGATATTTACATGTCGGGATGCCGCACCGCGTGGCGCGGTATC
>JAJYGB010000496.1 GCA_021785235.1 Bacteroidota bacterium | reverse complement strand
TTCAGCGGCGGCCCGCGCGATGCGCACGGCGGCTTCGTTTATCTCTTTGGTGTTGTCGTCAAGTCTGTAGCCCTCGAGTCGAAGCCTGTTGGCAGAGAAAGTGTTGGTCTCGATTATCTCCGCGCCGGCCCGTATGTACTCGCGGTGGGCGCGTTCGACTATGTCGGGATTCTTCAGATTGTGAATTTCGGGCGGTTTTTCGCCGTATTCATACAGCTCAAGTAGCGTCCCCATCGCGCCGTCGCATACGATCACGCCAACTTTAAGTCTCTCGCGGAAAGGTTTCTTCATCCCTGAAATTCGTTGTTATTGAGGAAAAACTGACCGAGGTAGAAGTTATCATTTTTTCCGGCGAATTCAAAAACGGCCGAAAGACGGGTAATGGCTCAGTTTGTTTTCACGCAGATAACGCAAAGAAATATCAATTTCCTCTGCGAGCCTTCTGATTGCTCTGCGTCCTTTGCGCGACATTTACGTAAACTGCGACGCTATTGAAAAATGCACAGCGGCTCGATTTAAATTGTCATGGAGAGCCCTGCAAAGGTTCTTGCATTGGACTTTCTTTTCCATAGGCGTAACGTACCTCCAAATGTCAGACGAATTTCAGTACGTCGATAACCTCTCCGTTACGTCTGCTCTCGACGCTTTCCACGTACGCGCCGGGGAACCTGGCAACGGGTGTCCCGGTGGACGTGTCCATTCCCAGCGCCTTCAAAGTTTCCGTGGCGAACGGCGGGCTGACGACATTGACGCGAATGCCACGTTTCATCTCAAGCGCCGCGGCGCGCGTGAACCCCTCGAGCCCGGCATTCACGAGGCTGATCGCCGCGCTTCCCGGAATAGGGTCGCGGGCCAGAACACCACTCGTGAGTGTGAACGATCCGTTCTCCCTGATGTATTTCGTGCCAAGTCGAACCAGGTTGACCTGCCCCATTAGTTTGTCTTTGAGGCTGAAGCCGAAGTTCTCATCGGTAAGTTTCTCAAGCTCTCCGAAAGCCGCGCCGCCCGCGGTGCTTACGACGGCGTCGAATGAGCCGGCCTTCTTATACATCTCTTCGATTGATGCGTTGGATGTTATGTCTACTCGCAGGTCGCCGCCTCTATGTCCTACTTTAACCACTTCGTGTTTTGTCGACAGCGTCTTAACTACTTCTTTGCCTATCAAGCCCGTTGCGCCGATGACGATGATTCTCATTCGGGTAAATCTTCCTTCCTTGTTCGGTTAGTCATTGGTATTAGTTGATAATTACAGCTAAAGTATTCAACAACAGGCGGGGTGTAGAGGTTTCGCGTGAAATACTCGCCGGGAACTTCCGACTGAAGACTTATCGCCGTATTGTAACATCTCTTCACAATTCTGAGTATTATAGTGAAAATGGCTGTAGATGACTAAGATAAGAAGGGGGCTCATCGCCTTAATCTCGTTGTTATGTTCGTCTGCTCTTGCGCAGACCACTCACACGGTCAGCGGAATTGTCACGGATGCCAGGACCGGAGTCCCTATCGCTGCAGTTAACGTGAGGATTTCCGGAACGTCGAGAGGGACAATCACCAACATTAACGGTTCGTATGTCCTTTCATTGCCGGCCGGGGAGTACATGCTAATCTACAGCTATGTCGGCTACCGAACCGATTCGTTGCTGATTACACTTTCGACGGACATTTCGAGGAATATCGCGATGGAACCGGCGGAGATCATCCTTCCGGAGGTGGTATCCATAGCCGAGGATCCGGCGTATGCGATCATCAGGAGGGCAATCCGCAAGAAGCACGAGTGGGCAAAGCTGCTGCATTCCTATACCTTCAAAGCATTCACGCGCATGACTTTCTACAGAGATACTTCGATCGCGGGTATAAATGAATCGTACACCACCGGCTACTGGAAGGAGGGCGACACCCTCCGTGAGGTCGTGACGCAGAAGAGGGAAACGAAAAATCTGCCCGGGTTGGGTATGATTGCCTCGGTGGGCGAAATAGTCAATTTTACGGACGACGTCATCCCGCTGGTCGGATACAAGTTCGTCGGACCGATTGCAGAAGACGCGCTGGACTACTACGATTACAAGCTCCTGAGAACTTTCAGAAGGGACGAGGCTGAGGTCTATGAAATACAGGTGATGCCAAAATCGAGAATTGTCCCGCTGTTTGCCGGAAAGATATCGATCGCCGATTCGTCATACGCGGTGATGGGAATTGATCTGCACCCGAACGAGGCGCTCAGCATACCGTTCATCAACGATCTCAAATTGAATTACGGACAGCGCTACTCGCTTTACGCGAATAGATTCTGGATGCCGACGGACATCACGCTCGAATTCGGGGCGACGGTGGGATTTGCCGGCATATCCATTCCGAGAATAGTTTTCGACCAGACATCGGTAATCTACGACTACGTCATAAACGGTGGAATACCCGATTCGGTCTTCGCGAAAGGCACGGTCGTGGTCGACTCGTCCGCGACGAAGTACGACTCGACATTCTGGAGGGAACACGAGGTGCTGCCTCTAACAAAGGTCGAACAGAAGGCGTACAAAACGCTTGACAGCACTCAAACTCTCGAAAAGCAATTCAAACCGACCGGCGCCACCGCCTCGCTTCTGGGAAATGACGGTGTCATGTCGGTTGCCAAATATCTGGACATCAGGTTCGACAGGGTGGAAGGTCTCTTCATGGGCGGAAGATACACATACTCATCGGGGAAAAGGGAACAGAGGGTCTCGCTCTCTGACGAGGGGGCCTCGACCTCTTCTTCGGGCAGCGCAGGTTGGAGCATAAGCGCCGCTGCTGGGTACGGCATATCGGACAGGTTATTCAAGTGGCGTTTGGGCGGGGCTTACCCGCTCGACAGGGAAAAAAGGTTTGGGTTGGGAGCGGAAATATACCGGGACATTGCCAATTGTCCTGATGGTGATTTCTATCCTACGATCATGACGTCGGTTTTCTCGCTCTTTGGCCGCGACGATTACAGAGATTACTATATGACTTACGGCTGGAGAGGGCGTTTTGATGCCAGGCCTACCGCGCACCTGAGCGTTTCCCTCGCCTATCTGTCCGAGCGGGAGAACACGGCGGTGCAGCATACCGATTTCAATATTCTGTCATTCGGCCACAAGTACAGGCCAAACCCTGCGATAACCGATGGGCAAATGCGAAGCGTGGATCTAGACATTAGATACGGAGATGAAAAAGTGCCGCTGGGTCTTGTACCCGTGAAAGCCGTAGAGCTGTCGGCGGAGTATTCGTCGCCGTCTATCCTGAGGAGCGATTTCGATTTCAGCCGCTACTACCTGACGGCATCTTACTTCCTCCCGACGTTTCTCAGAAGCTATCTCTTCCCGCCGGAGCTGAATCTGATGTTTGCGGCCGGCGTTTCCACGGGCACGCTTCCGCCGCAAAGGGAATTTGTTCTCGATTCACAGCTCGGCCGCTTCGCGCCCTTCGGGGTGCTGAGGACGGCATATCCCCGTGAGTTTGTCGGCGATAGGTTCGTGATGCTCACAGTCGAGCACAACTTCAGAAACGTTCCCTTTCTCGCGCTCGATATGCCTTTCCTTTACAAAAGCGGGATGGAGGTTCTTGTTGACGGCGCCGCGGGACAGTCGTGGCTCAACGGCGTCTCGACTACGAATGGCTGGTATTACGAGGCAGGGTTCGGGATTGGGAAGATTTTCGGTCTTATCCGTGCGGACTTGACATACCGCCTCAGCAAGCCGAACAATCTGTTCTTCTCACTGGGGATAAGCAGCATTCTTTAACCGCCTTTCCGGTATGGAACGGGGTGACGGGGCAAAGGGATTGCGCGGTTACGAAATGGTGGGGAAAAGGAATTAAGGGCTCTGCGCGCGCGCCGTAGGGGCAAGATATTGTTTGGGCACGTCTTGAGATTTGGAATCATGACGGATAAATTCGAACGAGGATATGTGTGATCACATCATCACTATGGAATGAACATGCGCTTACCTTGGATTAACAGGAGATTCGTCGAGAAGCGGGCTTCAAAGATCACGGAAGTGGAGGTGAAGAAAGCGGTCGACCAATCGGATTCAATCCGGAAGAAATTCGAGCATGTCGGCCCGCTGGGGAGATACATGGAAGATGTGAAGCTCCTTATCTCGATTGTGAAGGATTACTGGAGCGGGGAATACCGGACGATTCCATGGTGGGCGATCTCGGCGATCGTCTTCACACTGTTGTATGTCGTCAGTCCGGTTGATCTCATACCTGACTTTATTCCGGTGATCGGTTACCTGGATGATGCCGCAGTAGTCTCCGTCTGCCTTATGCTTGTGGAGCAGGAGCTTCAGACGTACAAGAAGTGGAAGTTGAACCAGCCGGCTAGGCGAGTTTAGCTCCGTGTGAGGGCTTCTGGGGATAACGGGATCGTGTTGTATTAGCTGAACACCATAGAAGATTCCTCATCCGGCAAGGCGGGATTCGAAATGGCAGGTTAAGCGATGTGAACGCCGGTCCCCTTAGCACTCCTTTCCGACTTTCCTTATATTTAAACCACTATGTTGAGACTACTTACAGCAGGTGAATCACACGGCAGGGGACTCGTCGGAATTATCGAAGGAGTTCCGGCCAATCTCGAGATAACGGCGGAATATATAAA
>JAJYGB010000183.1 GCA_021785235.1 Bacteroidota bacterium | reverse complement strand
CCGACGCGAAGATAGCGGAGGTACTCAGCACAATTTCCCCCGATTCAATCAGGTCTTTTGACAACACCCTGGCCGGCTTCGGGACAAGACACACCACGTCCGACACGACGAGTAACACTCGCGGCATCGGCGCGGCCAGAAGATGGATCTACTCCAAGTACGAATCCTTCTCCAGGAACGATCCCGATTTCACGGTTCATGAAGACAGGTTCGTGCTCAGCAACGTGCCGCTGATCACCAGGCCGACAGTCCTCGTGAACGTATACGGAATTCTGCGCGGGAAGGAAGGAGCGAACGGAAGGTACATCGTAATATCCGGACATTACGATTCGAGATGCACAGACATCATGAACGATACCTCCGACGCACCTGGAGCCGACGATGATGGGAGCGGTTCCTCACTCGCGATCGAGGCGGCCCGGGCGTTCACCGCGGCTCATTTCCAGCCGGACGCGAACATAATTTTCATCTGCTTCGCCGGCGAGGAAGAAGGCCTTTACGGAAGCGAGCATTTCGCAATGGAAGCCCAAAAGCAGAACATGAATATCATCGCCGACCTGAACAACGATATAGTCGGCGCGATACGAGGCGGTAATGGCGTCGTCGAAAGCAACATGGTACGCGTATTCTCCCAGGGCTACAAAGAAATCAAGCTTGGCAATCGCGAAGTGAATCCGGAAGTCATCGGTTACGAGAACGACAGCCCTTCGCGGGAATTAGCGAGATATATCCACAGCGCGGGCGAGAGATTTCTCCCGACATTCCATACTACTTTGATCTTCCGCCAGGATAGGTTCCTCCGCGGAGGTGACCACGCGTCGTTCAACAAGTACGGCTACGCCGGAGTCCGGTTCACCGAGCCGAATGAGGACTACCATCATCAGCACCAGGACGTTCGCGTCGCGGATGAATTGATTAACGGAAAGAAAGTCAAGGTGCAGTACGGCGACCTTCCGCAGTACGTCGACTCCGCCTACGTTGCGAGAGTCTGCCGCATGAATTCACTGACCGCCGCTCTTCTTTCCATTTCGCCGCCAGCTCCCACAAACGACATAATGCTTGTCGACAAACTGGAATACGGCTCCAGGTTCAGGTGGGACAACCCTCAGCATGGGAAAGACATCGCGGGATGGAAGATCTATTACCGGCAGAGCGCTCAGCCCGAATGGGCCGGCTACGTCTTCGTCAACTCTTCTACCGACCCTGTGGTCAACTACGATCTGACGACAATGTCCAAGGACGATTACATATTCGGTATCGCGGCAGTCGGGACAAACGGTGCCGAGAGTATACCTGAGGCGCCGCTCCCAGGTAGATAAAGAACCATTGCGGGGATGGTTCATCCCCGGCACTACTTCTTCGGCCGTCGTGCATCGTCTTTACTTGCGGCCCTTTTTTCCATTTTTTCCTCACCGGAAACGCCGCCGTTGTACCCCGCAAAGAACGCCTCCACGAACAAAGAGACAGAAGTCCGATGAACAACGAATACCAGCACAGACGTGAGGATAATGCTCAAACCTATCACGCTGTATATGGTGTTTTGAATCATGGCACCCCCGGCAATACCGCTGGCAACCGCCAGTGGAGCTAGAACGGCTGCCGCCAGTCCCTTAGGGACGATGACAGACATGAATTTGACGTCGTTGAGCGACGCCTCTTTTTTGCCTAGCGAGAAACGCACGGCAAAGATGCGAGCGAGTATGATCGTCATCGTTACGCTGAACGCGAGCATCGGAGTGGCGATATCCTGCAGTCTGATCGAAATGCCGATGTAAACGAAGAAAAATGTTTTCAGTAAGAAGACCATCTCAGCGAGGAAAGCTCTTTCAGCCGAGTTAAGGCGGATAGGTTCCAGGTCCTTTCCAGGCTTCCAGAATGGTACGCTGATATCGCCGATGTTCCCTATTACTACGCCGAAAGCCAGTGCCGACACCGGACCGCTAAAGCCGAGAAGCTCGCAAATCCCATATATAATAAAAACGAACGACGGGGTTGTGAACATAGCATTCTGAAGCCTGCGCACCCTGTTCAAAAGGACCGACCACAGGTATCCCCCTGCGGCTCCGATGACCGCGGCGAAAAGGAATCCTGACAGGAGGCCTCCCAACATGTGGCCCAACTGCACGGAAGACATCGCCGCCCACCTTATTACCCCCAGGCCGATCACGACTGTCAGAGCCTCGCCGAGCGCCGATTCAAGCGTCAGGACCGTCTTATTCGAATCGGATATCGGAACGTGCTTGAGAAGCGGCATCACCACTGATGGACCGGGTCCTGCCAGAACTGCACCAACAAATACAGCGGTTAACACAGACAACCCGGCAGCGAAATGAAGAAGTAACGTGATACCGACGGAAGCCACCAGATAGCTTACGAGCGTGAGCTTTGTTGTCTGCTTGTAGGTCCGCAGGAGACTCTCCAGCGAGAGCTGCATCCCACCCTCGAAGAGAATCACCACCAATACGATGACCGTGAATACGCCCCCGACTTTTCCGAAATCAGCGGGGGTCACAACCTTCAACACGGGGCCGAGCACAAGCCCGATCAGGATCAGGAAAAGAACATCCGGTACCTTCGTCTTCTCGAAAAGCGCGACGAAGGCGTGCGCCAGAAAGACAAGGAGCCCAACGAATATGACGACTACCGAGATGTCCATGGCTTACCGGGCGGCCCCGTTACCAGACCGATAGTTCAAAGGCATGATTCACTCTCTCAGGCACTTGGTTTTCAGTGCTTCCCATAGTCGAAAGCCTTATCGGGATATTGGGGCGGAGGCGGAACACTAACCGGATGTTCCTTTATCTGCATCTTCAGATATTTGATCGCTTCCTGAAGCTGTGCGTCGTGACCTTCAAATGTAATATGCGGTGTGTTGTCCACAACGATGTCAGGATCGACTCCGTGTCCCTCGATCAGCCAGTGTCCGCCGGGGCCGTAAACCCCAAGCTCTGCCGCCGACGCGATGCCGTCGTCTAGCAGACGGTTGTCGAACGAGAGCCAGATTTCTCCGCCCCATGTGCGCATCCCAATCACCTTTCCGAGACCAAGCCGCTTGAAACCTTCCGTGAATGCTTCGCCGTCGGATGCCGTGAACTGGTTGCAGAGGAGAACAATGTGACCCCGGAAAGCATACTGCATGTTCCATATAGGCTTTCCCGCCCGCGGTTTCCAGTACATCCACGCCTTCCGGAGGAGTTTCTCGAGTATCCAGCTGTCGATGTTTCCTCCACGATTGTTCCGCACATCGATTATTAATCCCTCCCTGTTGAAGACCGGATAGAAATCCCTGACCCATTGTGAGATGTCGCCGCTCCCCATCGCCCGGAGATGGACGTAACCGATGCTATCGTTGCTCTCTTTGTCGACGATCAATCTTCTCGTGTATTCCCATTCGCTGTAACGCAAATCCGCGAACCGGTTTTGCGAAACAGGAGTTACGACCGCCTGGAATTCCTTTCCAGTCTTCCCTGATTTCAATTGCAGAAGTACCTGTTGCCCTACCTGGTTTTCAAGAAGCTTGTTGGGGGACGGTACCGACAGCGTAGACACGCCGTTGATCATCGTGATTACGTCACCATCGTCGATGTCGAGACCCGGTTTTGCCAGCGGAGACACCGTATTCAGATAATCCGGATCGGACTTATAAATGTGCTCGATCTTATAACCACCGTCCTTGTCATCCCGGCTGAGCAGCGCCCCGAGCGAACCGATGGATATGTCATAAGTCGGTTTACGGATATCGCCACCGACCACAAAAGTATGGAGCGCTGAGAGCTCACCGACTATCTGGCCTATCAAGTCGTTGAGTTCATCCCGGTCCGTAACGCGGTCAACTAGAGGAAGGAAACGCTGAAGCGTCGCCTCGTAGTTTACACCCTGAAGGCCCGGGTCGTAGAAATAGTCGCGTTCGAGCCGCCACGCATCGATGAACATCTGGCGCCACTCTTCTTTCGGATCAAATGAAAACGTCCAGTTCTTCAAGTTCACCGCTTCCTTATCCAATTCAGACGGGGCGGCAGCCGAGGCGTCGACGACATAGATGCCGCCCCCTTTCCGCACCATCAGTTTCTTTCCATTTCCGGACAACTCGTAGCCTGAAATCCCGTCGACAAGCGACTTCACGGAAACGTCCTTGTTCTTTATCTCGATAGCTTCCAGTTTTGTCTTCGCACCGATCTCGTTCGGTCGCTCGGTAACGAATAATACTTTGTCGTTCATGGAGAGGTTGGAATAAGTCCCGGCTGCCACAGGCACTTCGTACGTTCTTCCCTGAATTCCCGAGAAATCAATCGAGACATCCACGGACTTTGACGTATCTTTACCATTCTTCGATTTCGGTTTTGTATTCCCCGTCGGCGCAGTCTGCTGCAATTCGTCAGGCGGTAAAAAGGGGAACCGCTCGCCCTTAGTGAGCGCAATCGCATAGATCCCGGTTGTCTTGTCGAAGAACGGCTCGGGCTGATTCGGTCCCCACGGGCTACTTACCGTTGATTGGAATGTCCGGTCGGACAGAAAATAGAGCCACTTCCCGTCGGGGCTCCAGGCAGCATTGTAACTGTTCACGCGCGTGTCCGTCACGGCGTGGATCGAGTCCCCGCTCAGATTGTAAACCATTA
>JAJYGB010000488.1 GCA_021785235.1 Bacteroidota bacterium | reverse complement strand
AAGACCCCGGCAAAGTAAGAGACTTCTGCATTGGTCTGTTCGGAGAGCCGAAACACCAGGACAGTTCATGGTCGGAATTCGCGATCGCCGGGTTGGATGTGGCAGTCACGGGCGGAGCGGCGCCGAAGAGCGTGATTACTTTCAGAGTTGAAAACCTTACCGGCCTTCATTCGCTCCTGAAGCGCGGAGACTATCCTGTCACAGAAATTCAGCATGGTGCGTACGGAGATTTCGTCGAAGTATCGCCGGATGAAAGATTCGCATTCCATTTCTTCGAGCCGAAGAAAAAGTGCGACGCGTCTGTCGGTTGATATGCTTTGGAAAATCTGGTCACAATCTTTAAACTCTTCTATGAAAAGAACTCTCTTCCTCCTCATGATCACGGTGGTACTGAGCTCATGTTCGCAGAACTCCAAGAAAGACCAGGCACAGCAAATGAAGCAAAGCAAAGAAGGACAGACGGCAAAGGTCCCCACGGTGCCTGTTCCGCAATTTGACGGTAAAACCGCTTTTGACTACCTGGTGCACCAGGTCAGCTTCGGGCCGCGCGCGCCTAACACAGATGCTCATCAGCAATGCCTCCAGTATCTTCAGCAGCAGCTGAGCCGCTACGCCGATTCCGTCGAGCTGCAGAAATTTGACGTCCCCGGCTACGACGGCACGGTACTTCACCTTACGAATATCATAGCGCACTTCAACATGAAGTCCGCAAATCGCGTTCTTCTCACGGCTCATTGGGACAGCAGGCCGCGTGCCGACCACCAGCCCGGCGGCGCGGTGGATAAGCCCATCCCGGGTGCCGACGACGGCGCCAGTGGAGTTGCGGTCCTCCTCGAGATGGCTCGCGGCTTCAAGCAGTCCCCGCCTCCGGTCGGAGTCGATATCATACTGTGGGACGGAGAGGACTACGGGCGAGAGGGCGACTTGAACTACTATTGTCTCGGCGCGAAATACTGGGCGGCTACGAAACCGTTCTCGTATCAGCCGCTGTTCGCCGTCAACCTCGATATGATAGGTCAGAAGGGCCTGGAGATATCCAAGGAGGGTTACTCGATGGAATACGCGCGCGACGTGGTGGATCTTATCTGGAATGCTGCCGCGGATTTAGGAGTGACCCAGTTTGTCGACAGGACGGGCGACGACATCTACGACGATCACATACAGCTGGACAACGTCGGGATCAAAGCCATCGATCTCATAGATTTCGATTACAAGTACTGGCATACACTGGAGGATACCCCTGACAAGTGCAGCCCTGAGAGTCTAACGGCAGTGGGCAGGGTTCTCCTGGATGTTTTGTACAGAAAAATGAATACATACCCTTATACGCGATATGAAAGATAAGTTCTTCCAACTAACGGTCTCCACGGACAAACCCGTCAATGATCTCGTCGTGGGATTTTTGAGCGACGTCGGGGCAGAAGGCTTCATCGAGGAGGAGATGGAGCTCAAATGCTATTTCGCCGAGGACAAGTGGAAGCCGGAATACCGCCCGGACGTTTCGAAGTTTCTCGGTCATCTAAAGGATGAAGGGAGAATTGGAAGCTTTTCGGTCGATGTGTCGGAAATAATGAATCAGGATTGGAATATGAAATGGGAAGAATCGATAGTACCGATAGAGGTGACTGACAATATAGCCATAAAGCCCAGCTGGAAAGAATACAATGGGAGCGCGAAGATTGTAATTGAGATAGATCCCAAGATGTCGTTCGGGACCGGGCACCATGAAACCACGAGGATGATGATCCGCCTCCTGGAGAAATTTATCAAAGGCGGCGAGAAAATCCTGGACGTCGGAACCGGCACCGGTGTTCTCGCCATCGCCGCTGTCAAGCTGGGAGCCAGCCGCTGCGTTGCAGTCGACAAGGATGAGTGGTCTATTGACAACTCGCTCGAGAATATCAAGAGAAACGGCGTTTCCGAGAAAGTTGTCCTGAGCCGGGGCGAAGTAGCTTCGATCGCGGAAGAGGGTTTCGACATAGTTGTCGCAAATCTCAACCGGAACACGCTTCTTTACATCGAACCCGAACTCAGACGACGGTGCAAGGCCGGAGGCGTGCTTCTTCTCGCCGGAATCCTCACGCTCGATGAAGAAGACATTACCGATTCTTACGCGAAGTCGGGTTTTAAGGTCCTCGAGACGCTACACGAGGCCGAGTGGTCCGCTCTCGCACTGGCCAACTCCGGCAAAACAGTATAAAGTGCCGCGACCCGGGCACCGACTTGCAGTTAGTCTCTATGGGATAATAACCAATGAACAAAGAAGAAGAACAACCGCCAATCGAGACGTCTTGTGACCGGCAGTTTAGGTGATCTGGATTTGTTCAAGATTTCAAATTTAGGACTTTGGATTTCTCTCTGATATAACACCACAGAAAGATTTCATTCAAGATGAGATATGCCTCCATAGACATCGGGACAAACACTATCCTGATGCTGATAGGGGAAGTGGACGGGCCTTTGTCGATAAGACCTCTCAAGGATCTTTATTCGGTTCCGCGCATCGGGAAGAGCGTTTCCAAGTCCGGAAAGCTCGACGCGTCGTCCATTTCCCGTGCAATCGAAGTCCTCATCGACTATCGTGCCGTCGCGGAAAGCTACGCGGTCGACCGCATAGTGGCCTCTGCGACGAGCGCCGTCCGCGACGCCGAGAACCGCGATGACTTCATCAAGAGGGTGAAGGAAAGCTGCGGAATAGAAGTCGAGGTCATCCGGGGGCAGACAGAGGCGCGGCTCGGATTCCTCGGGGCAGTCAGCGGTGACACGGACAAGTCGCAGAATTCTCTCGTGATCGATATTGGCGGCGGGAGCACGGAGTTCAGTTACGGCATCGGGACGGAACCGAGCCGCGTTGCAAGCATCGACATCGGAGCTGTCCGCCTGACGGAGCTCTTCTTCAAGCATAATCCGCCGGTGGCCGAAGAGCTGCGGGAAGCTACCGCGTTTGTGGAAAAATCATTGAAAGCGTTCCCTTTTTCGGAGATAAGGCCGGATCGCGTATTTGGTGTTGCTGGGACGCCAACGACCATCGCTCTCATTGCACAGAAAAAGTATGAATTCGAAGCGGCCGCAGTCAATAATTTCCGAATGTCCGCGGAAGCGCTTCGTGAGGTCTTTGACCTTCTGAAAACGAAAACACCATCTGATATTAGGAAACTGACGAACGCGGCAGAGGGAAGGGAAGACGTCCTTCTCGCGGGGACGCTGATACTCGTGAAAGCTCTGGAGGCGGCTGGCGCGCGGGAATTTCTGACGACTGACCGCGGACTCAGATACGGCTATCTTCTCTACAAGCACATGCAGATGTCAGGACAATGAACCCATCCTCTCTTGCCGGGCATGCAATCGAGTTGTTGGACAGGGTAGTGAAGAGTAATCTTCCTTCCGACAGGGTGGTCCAGGATTTTTACAGGGAAAGGCGCTACCTGGGGTCACACGACAGACGTTGGATAACGGAGAGACTTTACGGCATCATAAGAAACTTCATCCTCCTGCGGGACATTTGCGGCAAGTGCGGTAACGCCTCGAGTCCATTGCATATTTTTCTCGCTTATGAGCTTGCCATCGCCGCGACCGGGACGCATGAGCTGAACGAAAACTATTCACAGCTGCTTGAATCGTACAAAATGTCCGGCGAGAAACTGGAACTTGATGTCCTAGCCGCTTGTCTCACTGAGCGGCTCGAGGAAGTTAAGCGCAATCCTTCAAGCGTCCATCTTGCCTACTCGTTTCCCGATTTTTTCCCGGAGCTGCTGCCGGAGAGCGTCCGCGAGGAAGCGGTTCCGATAATGGTCGCGCTCAACCGGGAAGCGCGGGTCTGCATACGCGTGGACGCGAACAGGATTCAACGGGACGAGGTCGCGAGGATTCTCAGTGAGAAAGGAATCGAAACTAAGCCCGGCGAATATTCGCCGATGGCGCTCTATTTGCCGAAGAGGATCAACCTGAACAACGAGCAACTTTACAGGGACGGCTTCATTGAGATACAGGAAGAAGCGAGCCAGCTCATTGGGCTGATACTTAATCCTCATCAGAACGAGATCATAGTCGACGCCTGCGCCGGCGCCGGAGGAAAGAGTCTGGAGATCGCCGCGCTTTCGGCGGGTGAGTCGAGGATATACGCGCTCGACGTTGACGAGGGCCGTCTGGGTAACCTGGATACTCGTGCGAGGAGAAGCGGCTACACAAACATTTCGCCGCTGAGGATCTCGGGAAATAGTCTTGATAACGCCGCGTCGTTGATCGGAACTGCCGATAAGGTGGTCGTCGACGCGCCTTGTTCGGGGAGCGGGACCATCCGGCGCAACCCGGATAAGAAATTCAGACTGACCAGGTCCGCTGTCCGGGAACACGCCGGCTACCAGGAAACGCTTCTGAAACGATACGCCGGGCTCATTAAAGTTGGGGGGATCCTACTATATTCGACTTGCAGCATTTTTTCTGAGGAAAACTTCGGGGTGATCGAAGCTTTTCTGCGATCCGACGGCAGATTCGCCCGGGAAGACGTCTCCCTTTACCTTGCGGAGCCGAAGTTTTCAAAACTGTTCGAAGCCGGCTGCCTGGCTATCTACCCGCACCGCCACGATATGGACGGCTTCTTCGCCGCCGTCATGAAAC
>JAJYGB010000525.1 GCA_021785235.1 Bacteroidota bacterium | reverse complement strand
GGCTGGAGTGCTGTGACCTTTTCTCCTTCCCTGACGAAGATATTCGATAAATGCGAATATACGGTTCTAAGACCGTTGTAATTATCTATTATGATCAGATTCCCATATGAAGGCAGCCAGAAGATCCTCGATACCACACCGTCGGCGACGCTTCTCACTTGGGAGTTGTCTGGTACCGCGATGTCGATTCCATAATTTAGAGTGACCGTCTTGAGGACAGGATTTTCCTGTTCCCCGTAGTTCGCGACGACTCTTCCCTGAGATACGGGCCACGGGAGGTGTCCCTTCAACCCGGTGAGGCTTTCGGCCAAAACGGATGGAGCGCCTTCACTGTAATTATTATAATTGCTCTTTCGAGCGGGCTTCTTCCTAGATTCTTCAGCAATCAGATTCTGGATAAGGCTCTCAAGTTCCGCCGCCGCCGCCTGTGACCGCTTTAGTTGTTCGGCATAGATTCGCTTGCTCTTCCGGAGTTGGTAGATCACTCGCCGGTGTTCCACTATACTCGATGCAAGCCGCGTTTCTTCCACGTTTTTTCGTCTAAGGTAATTCTGCTGCTCAGCCAAACGTTTTCCGAGCTGCACGCGAAGCGACGTGAGTTTTTCTTTCTCAGAGGTGATCGAATTCAAGTCAAGCCTTGTCTGGTCGGAAAACCTCTTCAAATACTCATAGCGGACGAGCATCTCGTTGACAGATTGAGACGTGAGGAGCAGCTCAAGATCATGCATTCTCCCCTGTTCATAGAAACCTCTAGCGAAGCTCGCGTACTCTTCCCTAAGATTTTCGAGATTTGCCGATGCGTCGCTGATTTTCTTCTCGACTGATGAAATATCCCTCGAGTTGTTGCTGATCTGATTCGAGATTCTGTTTATGGTCAGCCGGGTTTTTAGATTACGCTTCTCAAGATTGTCCAGGGTGGCCAGAGACACGGACTCTTTCCGGTTGCTCTCCGCGAGCCTTCTCTGGTAAAGTTGAATGTTGCCCCTGATCCTTGAGAGTTCCTGCTTCTTCTTGCTAAGCTTAGGCCTTTGTTGGCCTGGCGCTGAAGGCGCAAGAAAAGCCGAACAGATCAGTACGGCAAATAATTCAATTAAGAATGACTTCCTTCGCATCGGACGGCACATTAAATTCGACGCTCTTCTTCTTATTAAGAGAAGCATCTCGATAATAGAGTTTGGCTGATACACCATGTTTTAGGTCTTCAAACGAGACGCTTCGTGGAAAATAGCCGCTTCCAAGGTTTTCGAAATCGGAATACTGGATTTTCATGATTGTCTCCCCCCCGATAGTCTTGACGTATTCCTTTGTCCGCATGTACTCCCCATCCACCGTATACTTCTCCACGGTATCCTGACTAACGTAAGTGAAACTTACTGTGCTTCCGTCAGCATGCCGATACAGCTGAGGTTCGTACATATTGCTCACCGGAGGCATCAGATCGAGAAGAAGATTCGTAAACGATGATCCGTCAGAGGCTATCATAAGGAAATTTCTGAGATTGGCTGACGTTGGCTTTCCCATGAAAAGAACGTTGTGCAGACTATTATATACCAGAAGAGTGTCTTCGGTTAGACGCACTTGCGCCACCTTTATGCCGAAGGGGCCGTACAGACTCACCATGGCCGATGACGGTCTATGAATCGCCATGTCGAAGCTCGCGGAATACGCTCCCTGCTTAGTCTCAAAGCTGCCGTAACCGCTCGTATTGAAATATTGAATCGCGTTTGACTGTGTCTGAATTTCATCTGCAACCTTCTGGGCCGTCACTCCGGACAAATCAACATAGTATGATGTCGCCGCGCATCCGACAAACAAAACGGAGAAAAGAACAAATACAGAAAACCGGATCAAGATTTGGCTTTCTCAATTTTCTCTTTGAGGTTGGTTTTGGCTGGATCGCTCTGAAGCGCCTTCTCCCACTGTTCAACTGCTTTAGACCTTTCGCCCATCTTCTCGTAAATGTCGCCCAAGTGCTCTTCTAATTTCGCCGGTGAACCGTCAGCCTTGGTCCTTTTGGAGAGCGCCTTCCGCACAAACTCTTCCGCCTTTTTGTAGTCGCCGAGCTTGAAATAAACCCAGCCCATCGTGTCCAGATACGCGCTGTGCGTAGGAGCCAATTCGATGGCACGCTTGGCCATCTCCAGCGCCTTCTCCAAATCTATTCCCCGTTCCGAAAGGCTGTAAGCGAAGTTATTAAGGATGAGCGAGTTCTTCGAATCGAGTTTAAGTGCGGTCTCGTACAGTCTATACGCGTCGTCATACCTGTGCAGCGCCTCGTAGACCTGTCCCAGTATGCTGAGCGCGTCGGTCTCCGTCGGCTTGATTGAGAGAGCCTTCTCAAGCGGCGCCACAGCCTCCTCGTTCTTCCCTTCCTGGTTGAGCGCTAGTCCGAGAAACAGGTTAATCCTATAATCATTTGGAAAGAATTTAACAGCGTCGGACATGACTGCCGCCATCTTGTCATATTCCTTCCCCTGGTAGTAGAGGATCCCGAGCGCCTGCCACGCGTTTACGTTGGTAGAATCAAGTGCTATCGACTTCTTCAGATAAGCCGCTGAAGTGGAATCCTCGTGCGCGTACGAAGCGCCAAGTCCCGCCATAAGGTATGAGCGAGCATCGTTTGGATAGAGCCTCAGCAGTTTCGCGAATATTTCCTGGGCAAAAGGAACAATGCTTGAATCCTGCTGCATCTCATTCAAATAGAATTGTCCAATCGCAAATTTCGCATCGGCCCTTGTCGAATCGGAGGTGAATATAGTGTCCAGTAGGCTGTCGGCACCCGAGAAATTCTTCATCCTTAGGTACACTGTTGCTTCTCGGGCCATGAGGTCGTAATTATTCTTGTTCCCGGCCATCATATCATTGAGGATATGTAACGCGTCCTCATTTTTCCCCACCTGCATGTAAAGATCAATCAGCATTTCCTTCAAAGGGACATTTGACGGATCGAGACGAAGCATGGCGTCGACCACGCCGATTGACTTGTCGTATTCGTTGGTAGTGTTGTATATCCTGACTAGCTGCATCATGGTCGCAAGGTCCGGACCGGTAAACCTGAGCGACCTTTGATACAATTCAGCGGCCATCTTGGGTTGGTCCTGTTCATACAATCTTGCAAGGACAAGCATATCCTCGACATCCGTGCTGTCAGTCGAAAGGATCTTTTGATATTCTATTTTGGCGCTGTCGATATTAAAATCGGATAGATAAGCTTCTGCCAGCGTTCTTCTAAAACGAATTTGATTCGGATCGAGCTGAACGGATGTCTTCGCCTGGTCGATGGCCATCTTGGGTTTTCCAAGTCGCATATAATCTCTGGCCATCGCATCGAAAATATTCGGATCCTTGTAAGTCATCAACGCTTCTTGATACTCAAGAATGGCCTGCGCGTATTCTCCTTTCACGTCATTCAGGTTACCCGCGATGAAATGATCCATCGCCGCACGATAATTCGGATCGGTTGCCGACAAATCCCGCTCGGATTTCCTGGGTGCCGAGGGGGTCCCGATCTCACTACCGGCAGAGCATCCCATGATTCCGATCGTGCAGGCGCATAAAATAGTTAACACAAATTTGAACACTTTATCTCCTCGTCGGTAAATTTAACTTTGGATGGTGTTCCAAACAAGAAAGGAAAGCGGACACGAACTCACCTAAATGTCCGTTCCGCCCTTTTTACTTCCCAGCGATTCGAAGGCGGTTGATCGCACGTGCCAGCGCGGCGCGTGCTCTCGCGATATCCGTTCCAGGCTCTTTCTTGTTCAACCTCTCCTCCGCGCGCTCTCTTGCCGCACGCGCTCTCCCCACGTCTATCTGACTTTTCGGCTCAATCGCATCTGCGAGGAAACTGGCAACGTTGTGATTGACCTCAACAAACCCTCCGCTCGTGGAGTAGACCAGCTCATTGCCTGTTTGGTCCATTATCCTTAACTCGCCAATCCCGATAGTCGCAAGAAGCGGCGCGTGACTCCTCAGGACCTGGAACGAACCGCTGACTCCAGGCGCAGTTAAGATTTCCACGTCGCCCGAGAAAACACTTTTCTGCGGCGTGATCACTTCAAGCTTGAAAAGTCTGTCGCTGTTGTTTGTATTATTCGCGTTGTTCCCGGCCATCATGCTGCCTGTAATTTCTTCGCCTGTTCTTCCGCCTCGTCGATCGTGCCGGCCATGTACAGCGCGCTCTCGGGCCACTCATCACAATACCCGTCGATTATTGCCTTAAACCCGGCGATGGTATCGTTCAACTTGACGTATCTGCCTTTCCTCCCTGTGAACGCCTCTGCCACTGAAAAAGGCTGCGAGAGGAATTGCTGAATCTTCCTCGCCCTTGAAACTGTAAGTTTGTCCTCATCGGACAGCTCGTCGATGCCGAGGATATTTATGATATCCTGAAGATCTTTGTATGTCTGTAAAATCTCTTTCACCGACCTTGCGACTTTGTAGTGCTCATGACCTACGATCAATGGATCAAGTATCCTCGATGTTGAATCAAGAGGATCAACCGCCGGATAAATGCCAAGGTCGACGATCTGTCTGCTCAGAACAGTGGTCGCGTCGAGGTGACCGAACGTCGTGGCAGGGGCCGGATCCGTCAAGTCATCTGCCGGAACATATATCG
>JAJYGB010000637.1:2652-4635 GCA_021785235.1 Bacteroidota bacterium | reverse complement strand
GAAGACCGTGCTCCTTCCGGCCGAGAAGGCGGGCTGTTCGCTTGCCGCGAGCATCACTGCGGAAGACGTGCGAAGCCTGAAGGCGCAGTTTCCCGGCGCTCCAGTCGTCACCTATGTCAACACCTACGCCGACGTCAAGGCGGAATCGGATATCTGCTGCACATCCGGAAATGCGGCCGCCGTCGTCAGATCGCTCGACAGTGATGTCGTCATCTTTCTTCCTGATGAGTACCTGGCAAGCAATGTGGCCGCGGAGACAGGTAAGAAGATAATTTTCCCAAGGAGAAATCCGACTGAGCTCGAACGTCCTTTCCAGATAGTGGGATGGCAGGGAAGATGCGAGGTGCACGAAAGATTTACCGTGGAAGATATCGAGAACGTCCGCAAGCAATTTCCCGACGTTATTGTCCTCGCTCATCCGGAATGCAGCCCGGAGGTGGTAGAGGCGTCCGATTTTTCGGGAAGCACAACGGCAATGGAACGCTTCGTGCGGGAATCCAAATCTCCCAGATATATCCTCCTCACGGAATGTTCGATGGGCGACAACGTAGCCGCCGCCAATCCCGACAAGGAGATGCTTAGGCTTTGCACCATCCGCTGTCCACATATGAATCAGATCACTTTGGAAGATACTCTAGACGCGCTGCGAAAGACACAATATGTCATAGAGGTCCAGGAAGAGGTGAGAGTCAGGGCCGCCAAGGCTGTCGAACGAATGATCGCCATAGGATGAATGCCCCGGGACAACACTATCAAACTTGAATGGTAGCGAACTCCAATGAAAAATAAAGACCAAGGGCACTCGGGGATTGAGACCGAGGTGCTCATAATCGGGACTGGAATAGCGGGCTCGGTGACCGCGCTGCAGCTGGCAGATGCGGGCATAGATGTTACGCTCGCGACTCGTGCCAGGAAGCCGGAAGAGTCGAATACTTTTTATGCCCAAGGAGGCATAGTTTACACGGCTCATGAGGATTCAAGGGAACTGCTTACCGAGGATATCATACGCGCGGGAGCCGGTTACTGTAATCCGAGAGCCGTGGAGATAATCGCTACGGAAGGCCCGAAGCTTGCCCGCGAAATATTGATGGAGAAGGTTAAAGTTCCTTTCGACAGGTCTGATAACGACGAGCTCTCGCTCGTACGTGAAGGGGGACATTCGATAAACAGGATCGTTCATGCTACAGATGCCACCGGGCGCGCCATCGAAGTCTCGCTCCTCAAAGCGCTAGAAGGCCACCCGAATGTCCGGCTCCTGACAGGGCACACGGCAGTCGACCTGCTAACTCCCGCACATCACTCCTCCGACAGGCTCCGAATTTACGACCCGCTTTCGTGCATCGGAGCATATCTTCTCGACCAGGACAGCGGCGCGGTTATCAGGTGTCTGGCGCACAAGACTGTCCTCGCTACCGGTGGGATTGGACAGATATTTCTAAGGACGACAAATCCTATCGGCGCGCGGGGAGACGGACTTGCTATGGCTTATCGCGCGGGTGCAAGGGTAATCAACAGCGAGTTCGTTCAATTCCATCCAACAACTTTCTACCAGACGAACGCCCCGAGCTTTCTGATATCTGAAGCGGTTCGCGGCGAAGGGGCGAGGCTTGTTGACGCCGACGGAGAACCTTTAATGGACAAATACGCGCCCGAATGGAAAGACCTTGCTCCCCGCGACGTCGTCTCAAGAAGCATACATCAGGAGATGCTTTCAAAGGATGTCCCGAATGTCTATCTCGACCTGCGCTCGTATATACCGAAAGATAAGATTATCGAATTGTTTCCTTCGATCCGCGAGCAGTGCTTGATATATGGAATCGATATTGCGACGGAGCTGGTACCTGTCGTTCCCGCAGCCCATTATTTCTGCGGCGGCGTGTGGGTCGACGAGTGGGGAAGGACCTCCGTAGATTCGTTGTACGCAGTTGGGGAGGTGGCTTGCACCGGCCTGCATGGCGCCAACAGGCTTGCCAGCACATCGCT
>JAJYGB010000637.1:0-2642 GCA_021785235.1 Bacteroidota bacterium | reverse complement strand
AAGGACTTGTATGGGGAGTCCGAGCCGCTGAAGATATCGCTCGGAAGATGGACGGCGCCCCCGATCCTTCGACATTCGATATACCTCTTTGGGAAGACACCGGCACGGAGACTGCCGATCCGGCTCTGATCAGCCAGGACATGAGCGTTCTGAAGCACATAATGTGGAATTACGTCGGGCTTGTTCGCACGACGCGGCGGCTTCGCAGGGCCATCCGTGAGCTAAGGCATCTTGAGTCTGAGATAGAAAATTTTTACAGGGCCGTCAGACTTACGGATGAGCTCATCGGACTGAGGAACGCGCTGAGGGCCGGACTTATTGTGACACTTTCGGCATGGGAAAACAAGAGCAGCGTCGGCTGTCATTATAGGATATAACTGATTAGCAGTTGAGTCTGTTCGGAAGAACGGACAGGGCGTTTTCTTGACGAGAGTTTACGCCGCTAGAGAGCGAAACATGAGTCTCCGCGGCGTCTGCAGATGTCGTTGTTAAGTTCATGGGCAAAATGTCAGGGCGGCTCAATGAAACATCTACCGGCGTTCAAGGCCGCGCTGGTCGCGTCGGCCGGCATCTTGGCAGGAAAATTCCTGCAGGATTATTCTTCCATGGTCCTCCTGGTATGCGCCGTATGCGTGTTTACTGCCTTTGCCCTTCTATCCGCGCGCAAAGGGGGGCCTTCAATTATCGTGGCTGTCCTCGCGTATCTCTCGTTTTTTATTTCATTCGCTTTCTACATGAATATCACTCTCGCTTCATTGAGTGAAGTCCATCAAACCGACTTTCGCTTCTACTCAGGAACTGTGGCTGAGATCTCTTCCGACACGTCGAGACCTGCGATTGTCTTGACCGACTGCAGTGGATTCAAAGACGGCTGGAACGAAATCCACGGCGATCTTGTGGTGATGCCCCAATCGTCAATGTCAATCTCGATCGGAGACAAAATTATCTTCACGGGCAGGATGGGAACGCTATCGCTCGCGAGAAATCCCGGACAATTCAACGCAAGAAACTATTACCGGATGAACGGTTTGGTCGGACGTATCTATCTACGAAGCGCGAAAGATATAGTAGGCCTGAAGCGCGATGATGGATTCAACTTGAAGAGATCGCTGATCCAACCTATCAGAGTTTTCGTCCGAGAGAAAACGGGCGCGCTCCTTGGCGGAGATGTATCGGGACTGGCGAGGGCGATGGTCCTTGGGGAGAGGAGCGGGATAAACAGAGCGATGAACGAGAACTTCATGAATTCTGGGACAATCCATATCCTCTCGGTATCAGGGTTGCACATCGGATTCCTGACAGGAATCCTTGTGGCCATCGCGTCAGTGTTAAGGGTGCCCAGGAGGCTTCGCTTCTTTATAATCGCTCCGCTCTTGATCGGTTATGCATTCGTTGTTGGAATGGGGCCGAGCGTGGTTCGCGCGGTCATCATGGCGATAGTCGTTCTCTTCGGACTATTCCTCCAGAGGAAGAGCAATCTTATCAACTCGCTTGGTTTCGCCGCGTTGATTATTCTCACGTTCGCGCCGTCGCAGCTCTTCTCTCCGGGATTCCAGCTCTCTTTCGCCGCGGTGTTGTCGATCGCGTTCTTCTATGACAGAATGGTTACTTCGGTTAGAAGGTCTCATCCCAAGATCGCCGAACTGCCCTGGATGAATTCACTAGTATCGGCTTCATTTCTGACGATCGCCGCTACTTTGGGTACGGTTCCCCTGTCGGTCTTCTATTTCGAAAGAGTCTCGCTCGTCGGTGTTCTCGCGAATCTTCTGATCGTTCCGCTTTCGGGTCTCTTCACCTCAATGGCCTTCACATTCCTGGCGTTTAGCCTTTTGTCGTCTGCGCTTGCCTCGATCTATGCGGGCGCGACTCAGGTGATCGGTTTCATGATCCTCTGGCTGAATTCCATCTTCGGCTCATGGAGCGCCAGCATAGTCAGGATCAACGACTCGGTCATGATGTTCAGCGCTCTCTACCTCTTGTGGCTGGTCGCGGTCTTTCTATTCGGTAAGAAGTCAATCCTGAAGAAAATTGTTTTCGCGGTTTTGCTCGGCGGAAACCTGATCCTCTATGCGCCGCTACTCGCGACTCGGACTGAAGCGAGATTGTACGTATTGGACGTGGGACAGGGGGACGCGATTTTCATCGAACTCCCGAATGGAAAAAATATGCTGATAGATGCCGGAATGAAGTTCGGCGGGAATGACGCGGGTTCCCGGGTCATTATTCCCTTCCTCAGGAAGAAAGGGATAGATCACATCGACTATTTCGTGGTGACGCACCTTCACAGCGACCACGTAGGCGGTGCCGCTAGCGTGCTCCGGAACATGAAGATCAGCAATTTTATTTATCCTGAGCAGTATTCAGGCTCGAATACCTGGAAAACTACCCTGGCCTCGGCTGAGGCTCTGAAGATCCCATCGCGGTTCGCCCGCGCGGGGATGATTCTCGATTCAGGCGCGACGCATCGGATCTATGTCCTTCATCCGAACGGGAAATACGTCGGAAGGGGCGGGAAATCGTACCGGTCTAAGTTCAACGATGGCTCAATAGTGTTGAAAGTCTGCTTAGATAGCGAGTCCGCCTTGCTGTGTGGTGACATTGAGAAAGGGGTGGAACATGAACTCACGATGGTGTATCGCGGT
>JAJYGB010000174.1 GCA_021785235.1 Bacteroidota bacterium | reverse complement strand
GACATCTTTCCATCCCTTGTAATGTATCCTGGAGCTATCTATCAGGACACCGTCCAAATCGAATATATATCCTTTGTACTTCAACCGATCTCCTTGTGATATATCTGATGCCAATGAACCAAAACCCTTACGCTACAGGTATTTCCGGCAGTGGAAGGTGAACTTTTATTTCTCCCTCGGATGGCTTGCCGCGGAAAGAGCCTCCGCATTTCGTCGTAAGCCCTCATATTTGGCTCGCTTGACGGGACTCTGTCGGAACCTTTGCGCGAAGTCCTCTCTTGTCATTAGATGAACGTCCTCCGCCTTCAGATTCAGGTTTTCTTCGCGCGGGGAAAACGCCCGTTCGTCCGAAGGCTTCTGAAATCTAACGTTCCATGGACAAACATCCTGACAAATGTCGCAGCCGAACAGCCAATTTTCAAGTTTCGGGGTGAACTCCGTCGGGATCGTGTCGTCTCGATTTTCGATCGTGAGAAACGAAATACACCGGTTCGCATCAAGAACATATAGAGCCACGATCGCCTCCGTCGGACAGGCGTCGATGCAGGCACGGCAGCTTCCGCAATGATCGGCGGCCTCCGTATCGTATTCGCAAACCAGATCGGTGATCACCTCGGATAAAAAAATCCACGAACCGAACTCCCTGTTTATCACGTTCGTGTGCTTGCCGATCCATCCGACACCAGCTCTCTGTGCCCATGCCTTGTCCATTACAGGGCCCGTATCGCAGTAGTAAGTAAACCTCTTTCCCGGGAATCTCTCCCGGAGTTTATCAACGAGAGTCTTCAGCATCTTGTCGATAACGACATGGTAATCGTCGCCCCAGGCGTATCGTGAGATTTTTGCCGAGTTTTCAGCATGCGATACCGGGACATAGTAATTTTTCGCGAGAGATATGACAGATGTCGCACCTTCGAGGATACGCGCCGGGTCTGCGCGTTTCTCGAAGTTTCTTTCCATCCAGCTCATGGTCGCGTTGTATCCGCGCGAGAGCCATTCCCTGAGTCTTTCGGATTCTCTGTCAAGAAGTCTAGCCGGAGCGATCCCGACAAGATCGAACCCAGCCTCGGCAGCGTACCGCCTGACAAAGCCCGCGTTCGTTTCCATTACCACATGCCTTGTTTGATCATTTTCCTGACGAGCACATCCCCGTTCTCAATCTTCACTTCAAGTATCTTCAACTTCCCGCTTTCGTTGACGCACTTCCCGGTTTTTAGGTTATATGTCCAACCGTGCATCGGGCAGGTTAGCTCTTCCCCGACGATCTGGCCGCCGTACCTGTCGACGAGTGGTGTGTGCTGGTGCGGGCAGACGTTTACAAAAGCGTGCACGCTCCCGTCAAGTTTAACGACCGCGATCTCGTCGTCGTCGAGCCTCCGGGCGATTCCCTTGCCGTCACGAAGCTCTGAAAGATCCGCGATTTTTATGAACTCGCCGGTCATCGGCTATCGGCTCTCTGCATTCGGCACATCACTCCAATATTCCATTACTCCAACATTCCGCCTTTCCGCGCTGCCCTGTCACTTCGCTTCAGAATTCATTTCAATCGGCTGCGCCGCCCTGTAACCCTTTTCGGTTTTCTCAACGCGCACGGATGCGTGCTTCGGGTCGTGCTCAAAGAAAAGCGCCCACTCTCCCTCTACTGCGCGTCTCAGTATGCTCTTTTTCTCCTCAAGTGTGATAAGCGGGAAATTGTCGTATCCCATAATGAATGGGAGTGGAATGTGCGATGATGTCGGGATTGTGTCGCCGGGGTGATATAGCGAGTTCTTGCCGTCGGTCACGAAAACGGTCTGGTGCGCAAGCGTGTGCCCGTCTGTCAGTTTTATGAAGATGCCCGGATAAAGCTCCTTTTCGCCATTCAGCAATTCGAGCCTCCCCTGCTCAAGAAGGGGGACATACTTTTCATTAAAAAAACTCGCGCGGTCTTTTTCGGAAGGGTTCAAGGCCCAGGCGTATTGTTTCTCCTGGACATAATAAGTCGCATTAGGGAAAGAGGGCCTTATGACGCCATCTTTGTCCCTGAAGGTCGCACCGCCGACATGGTCGAAATGCAGGTGAGTCAGGATCACGTCGGTAATATCAGCGTTGGACAGTCCGGCATCCGAGAGAGATTTCTGAAGCGAGTATTTCGAATGATCAACTCCGTAGATGTCCGAGAACTTCTGGTCCCAGCCTCCACCGACCCCGGTGTCGACCATGATGCACCGCTTCGCGTCCCTTATCAGAAGCGTGCGCGCGGCCATCTCGATCCGGTTCTTGTCGTCGGCGGGATTGGATCTGTTCCAGATTACCTTCGGCACGACACCGAACATGGCGCCGCCGTCCAGATAGAACCGTCCCGTTTCTAGAGCGGTAAGTTTGTAGTCTCCGATAAGCATTAAGCACTCCGTTAAGTCACATATCAGAACAATCAAACCCGGCTGAAGAGTTCAGGCCCACGCCTGCCTAAAGATAGAATACGTACGATACGAATTCCGATTGTATCAAAACGAATTCTGACCCCATTAAGACTAATGGCACGAATCTGACTGCTTAGAGATGATTCATTAGTATTTGAAGTACGCGTCAATAGTGACATTCGTGTTTCAATTTTGTCCGCCGATGAATCCGGGTAAATAAAAAAGGCCGGGTGTTCGACCCGACCTTTAAGAAGCCCGCCGTTCAGGCGGTAAAGCAAAATTCCTACCGGCTTACTTCCGGAACCTGGACGTGGCCGCGGACAGTTCGAGTCCGGAGAGTTCCGGATTGAGTTTTACTGCTCTTGCAAATAGCACGTCTTCCGCTTCGGGACGGTTCGGATCGGGAATGCAGCAATCGACCGGGCATACCGCAGCGCATTGTTCCTGCTCGTGGTGACCCACGCATTCAGTACACTTATCAGGCACTATGTAGTAGAAATCGTTTGACACCGGGGGGTGCTTCTCGCCGGAGAGTTCCCACTCGACGCCGCCCGCATAGATCGCTGTATTCGGGCATTCCGGCTCGCAGGCGCCGCAGTTAATGCACTCTTCAGTGATGAACGTAGCCATTAATTTTCTCCTTTTTTATTATTCGGTTCCGGCGCAAGTTCAATGCGGGGAAGGCGGCCTACAGATGCTTTCTGCAACTCTAAGCTGACACTGCCGGTACCGATTTCAGTCATCTCAATCACACTGCCAATTTTATCTAAAACCAAGAGAACTCAGGATCATCGTGCTCACAATAGTATGTCGGAAGGAAAAGTCTTTTCTGGACTGCGATCGCTCATATGCGAAGTTGGACGCATCCTATCAACGATGCTTCGCAGCAGTTGAGCCCGCCGACAATTGAACCTTTAATCGGGAAGAAGGAATTCCGGCTTCGCCTGACGATACGCGCCGGATCTATTCAACGCGAGGTTCTTTCTCAAACTGTACAATCGATATTCAAAGAAATGCCGGCTCACATTCCGTGTTCCCTGGCAACATGCCGGCACTGACGGTTAAAATATATCCCAAGCCGCAGATAAATTCAACCGCTGAAAATTTGTACACTTTAGATTAAATCCACGGAAGAATAAGCCGCCCTTCGAAATAATATCATGCCCCTACGGGGCGAATGGGTTGTTTATTCCGTTGTTCAACAATCATTTCGTCCCACACAGGAACATTCGCCAGATGCGCGTTGCGCTCCGACACCTACTCACTCCCTACTATCTACTACTTACCGCCCGTTACCGGCCTATCCCTAACTTCTGCTCGAAGTAGCCGATCGTTTTCTTGAGGCCTTCGATCCGCGGGACCTTCGGTTCCCAGCCAAGTATCGTCTTCGCTTTCGTTATATCGGGTTGTCTGACTTTCGGGTCGTCTTCTGGAAGCGGTTTGAAAGAGATTTTACTCTTGCTTCCAGTAAGTCTGATGATCTCCTGGGCGAACTGCATGATGGTGATTTCATCCGGGTTACCGATGTTGACCGGCTCGGTGTAATCCGACCTCAGGAGGCGAACGATCCCATCCACTAGATCGTCCACGAAGCAGAAGCTCCGCGTTTGTGTGCCGTCACCGAACGCGGTCAGGTCTTCTCCCAGGAGTGCCTGCTTCATGAAAGCCGGGAGAACTCTGCCATCGTCCAGGCGCATCCTCGGACCGAACGTATTGAATATCCGGACAATTCTCGTATCGAGGTTGTGGTAGCGGTGATACGCCATCGTCATCGCCTCGGAAAACCGTTTCGCTTCGTCGTACACTCCGCGGACTCCGATAGGATTGACGTTTCCCCAATATTCCTCGCGCTGAGGATGCATCAGCGGATCGCCGTACACCTCGCTGGTCGAGGCCAGCAGGAAGCGCGCTCCTTTGGCCTTGGCGAACCCGAGCGCCTTATGGGTACCTAGAGAGCCGACCTTCAATGTCTGGATTGGCAGTTTCAAGTAATCGATGGGTGAAGCGGGGCTCGCGAAGTGAAGCACGGCGTCGATCTTACCGTCTACGTATATGAAATCGGTAACATTGTACTGGATGAACTTGAATTTCGGGTTTCCCATCAGGTGTGCAATGTTGTCGGGGCTCCCCGTTATGAAGTTGTCCATGCAGACGACTTCATCTCCCTCCGCGAGAAACCTGTCGCAGAGGTGAGATCCGATGAAGCCGGCGCCGCCGGTGATTAGCACTCTTGAG
>JAJYGB010000209.1 GCA_021785235.1 Bacteroidota bacterium | reverse complement strand
GTGGTACCGGTCGACTATCTGCTGAGGGGAGACATGTTCCTTTTCGGCGGATATCGTCACGGCGACGCCGTGCTCGTCAGAGCCACAGATAAAAACGACGTCTTCGCCCTTCAGGCGAAGGTATCGGACATAAATATCGGCCGGCAAGTAAGCGCCGGCAAGGTGGCCGAGGTGAAGCGGCCCGTTAGCGTAAGGAAGGGCCGCCGTGACAAGAGTGCGGGAAAACTTAGAGTGTTCGGGAGATGCTTTTGACAATAGTTCACCGTTTGTAGTTTTGTGCCCGCTCGTTTCCGGGCAAATTCTGGTACTTCTTTATCTCAGCTAAACTCATCGGTTCCACAGTACTGGAATTCTGGTACCTGAGATATATGCGCTCATTAAAAATATCAATTTTCTCTATCAGACCTTCGCCCTTTGCGGTGACGACTTTCGAATTCAGCGCCGGGAAATGTTTCGCGGTATCGAGATAGTTTTGCATCTCGAAAAGGATGCAGCACTTTAGTCTCCCACACGCGCCGGCGAGCCGAGAAGGGTTGAGCGAGAGACTCTGCGCCCGAGCGTGATCAAGGTTGACCCTCTTTATCTGTGACATCCATGTTGTGCAGCATACCTCGCGCCCGCAGATCCCGAGACCGCCTACCTTCTTTGCCTCGTCCCTGGCACCGATCTGACGCAGTTCGATTCTCGTCCTGTACACGCTGGCCAGGTCGCGCACAAGCGCTCTGAAGTCAACTCTGCTGTCAGCAGTGAAAAAGAAAGTAAGTCTTGCCCTGTCGAACTGATATTCAACTCCAGCAAGCTTCATGGCGAGATTATGTTTGGAGCACTTCTCAACAAAAACCGAAGCCGCCGACTCCTCTGTCTTCCTATTCTCCTCAGCCTGCTCGAGGTCTTTCTCAGTAGCGCTCCTGATAACCTTCCGCATCGGCTGACCGACCATTCCTCTAGATCGCCGTTTTTCCCTGGCGAGCTCGCCGGTGGCAACAAGTTTTCCGAAATCGACGCCTCTCTCGGCTTCCACGACCACGGATGCCCCCGTACGGAGCGCCACACCCGTTTGGTTTACGTAGTAACCGCCTCTATTGGCTTTGAATCTCACTTCTCCGATGTCAAGCGCAGCTTCCGAGTTCTCAAGCTCCGCTCCTACTGCTCGCGATCCAGTCGCGCAGTTCGCGCAACTGCCACAAGGACCTGTATAATCAGAAAGGGCTGACGACTCTATTTCTTCGACAGCAAGTTCAAAGTCTCTATCTTCAAGCCCTGCAAGCCCCTCAAAATCTCCGAAATCATCAGACATCCCGAGCCTCTTTTTTCTTGTTCAGCAACCCGCTCAAGTTCAGAAGTAAATTTACGAAAAGGAGTCCTAAATTCACATTTCCATAGAGCTGCCTTATTGACTCGTCGACGCTATTCGCCGCTTCGACAAGATGGCCGGCATCGAAACTTGATGCCATCTTTTCAAGCGTGTCTACCTTATCCTGATTGATAACCTGCTCTTTTGTGCCAAAATGGACGACTGCGGCATCTCGCAACCAAATCTGGAGCATCTTCAGAAGGGTTTCCAGTCTCGGCAAATCTTTCGACTCCAGAGCTCTCTTGGCACGTATCGATATCTGGGCATAATTCCTTACCGCCACATCCCTAAGCATGTTCAGCGCGTCATCTCGTATCTCCATGGTGTCGGTCTCCAGCAGCTCGACAGCCCTGCTGAATGAACCGGCAGCCAGTCTCGCCTTCAGTTTGGCATCTGGAGCCGCCAGCGAATGCCGGCTGATCAGCGCGTTCGCGATCTCCTCCTCAGACAGAAGATCGAACCTGATCGATTGACATCGCGATACGATTGTTGGGAGGAGGGCGCTCCGCTTGCTCGTCGTAAGAATAAACACCGTTCCCTGATTAGGCTCCTCCAAGACTTTGAGCAGCGCGTTTGCCGACTCATTTCCGACCTCGTCGGCCTGCATAACGATTACGACACGTTTCCCATGCTGGTATAACGATAACGAGTCTTCCCTGATGACTTCCCTAATGCTGCTTATTTTGATCACTTGTGCTCGAGGGACGGAAATCCTGTGGTAAGGGTCCTGCGACTTCAGCGCGATTTCTTCTCTGACATTCTTCATGCTCTTTTCGTCAAGTCTGTCCAACGGACCGTCATCCTTCGTTTCGCTCTCTCCCCTCGGAAGCGGGAATACAAGATGAATGTTGGGATGCTGCAGGACGTTGGCCTGCCTGCAAGATGCGCAATCTTCGCACGGTTCGACCCCGCCCCTCTCACAGTTGAGCGTCTTTGCCAGCTCGATTGCCATCGCGTCTTTACCAACGCCATCCGGTCCCTCGAATAGAAAAGCGCCCGGCAATCTGCCCGAGGCAAGTATCTGCCTCAGGAGGTTCTTAACCCTGTTCTGACCTATTACTCTATCCCAACTCATCAGAATGCCTGCAATATTCCGAAGTGTACCACCATCTCGCGCAAGAGTTCGGATCCCGACTTTTGCCACATGAAGCGATGGCCCGGTGGAGCTCCCGGATCGTAAAGCCTGAAACCGAAATCAACCCTGAGCGGGCCGAAGAACGTGCCATATCGCAAACCGAATCCGGTCGCTACAGCGATGGTCGGAAGAGTGATCTGTTTGTATGAGTTCCATAGATTTCCAGCATCGACGAAGTAAACGCCTCCGAAATCTCCAATGAGGTGGAACCTGTCTTCAAAGTTTGACTCGACAAGCATGTTGACGCCAAATTGTGGGATCAGCCCTTCTCCAAGCTCTCGTGTACGCCACCCCCTGATGCTTCCCGAACCTCCCGCAAAGAACCTATAGTTAAGCGGTATCGGGCCGGTCGAATCCTGTTGAAATGTACCGTACTCCTGCGCATAGCCGACCTTTGCTTTCATCGCAAAGACATTGGTCCCACCACTTTCCAACGAGAAGAACCACTTTCCCATGGTAACGACTTTCCAATACTGCGCGTAAGGGAAATCAGAGTTTCTGAATATTGAATGTATGAGATTCGGCAGCACGCCACCCTCTTCGAGGGTGAGCATGTTGAAAAAACCCTTTGTGGGAGAGAAAGGATCGTTTGTCTTATCCCGCTGTATCGTGAATGAAAGTATCGAGTTGAACTGCGGCGTCTCGAGTCCGGCGGGTATATTTATCGCCTGTAGAGAATCAACCTTCGCCCGTTCAATATCCCAATCGAGATAGGCAGTTGTAAACTGAGCGACTCTGTCGCTGACCCGAACCCTGTTTCTCAGGACGAGTTGAAGATAAGGCTTCTCCTTATCCACGAGAAACGAGATACCCCAGGAAAGGCTTGTCGCGTTTGAAAGGAAATACGGCTGCGTTAGCTGGGCAGTCGCGTTGATCCTCCCGACCGTCACTGTATCACTAAGAGCCTTCGGGCTGAATGTCACAAGCTGGAAGGACTGCAGTAGGAGACTTGTGTTGATGCTGAGAAGGCGGGCATCGCCTAGAAAGTTCCGATGCAAGTAACCGAGACCACCGCCGAAGTTGAAAGCGTTATTTTCGTCATCGACGAGGAGTTCAGGCGTAATTTCATGCGTCGGTCTCGGTCTGAGGTTGATGTGCCCCGATATCGAGTCTGTCTGAGGCGGACTCGCGGGGGTGTTTATCCTGGCATACTCAAACATGTTGAGCGAATAGAGCCTCTGTTCGCTCTCGGCTTTCCTGGAAGCGCTGTATAATTGCCCCGGCTCAAACAACATCTCCCTTAGAACAATCTTCTTGTCAAATTTTACCTTTCCGCTGTCCATCGGAACAACCGCGACGTGTCCCCATTTGTATTGTTTGCCGGAGTAGAAATAAAGGTCTATTCGGGTCGGCACAGTATCGGCTGGAGCGCTGAAAGTCACAACCGAACTGTCCTTTTTAGCATAGGCGTAGCCGTTGTCTTGGAGGAGCATCAGCACGCGCTGTACTTCGTCGTCGACTCCCTTCGCCGAATACCTTTCCCCGACTTCTATGTAAGGTTTCTTATGAAGGAGCGCTACAAACTGCTCAGTCGTGTCGGATATGCCATGGTATCTAATTGACGTAATGTAAGCGGGTGGACCTTCCTTGATATTGATAGTTATGTTGACGCTTTGTTTCTTCGGATTGAAGTCTAACGTGCTATCGACATTAACGAAGACGAAACCGTTGTCGCGATAGAAATACCTGATGCGCTGAAGGTCGGCTTTCAGGATGAAAGGGTCGTAGTACTGCGCGGAGTCCCCTACGAGATGTCCAAATCGATACAAGAATCTCCAGATCGCCGCGGGCGACTGTCTGGTAAGCATGATCTTTCGCAGGTTATCACTCGAGAAAGACTTGTTTCCCTCGAATCTTATGGAATTAACTATGAAGTTATCTTGCGCATACGCCGTCGAGACGACGAGAAGACCGAGGAGCAAAAAACGGAGTAGCTTCATCTGGTATTAAATAAAGATACAAAAAAACCCGGCTGGATTCGAGAATTCAACCGGGTTGAGACGAAAAAATAAGCTTAATTAATACTCGCCCTCGTCTTCGTAAAAGAAATCTTCGTCACTCGGATAGTCCGGCCAAATTTCCTCTATACTCTCATAAGGTTCATCCGTGTCTTCGAGCTCACGAAGATTCTCAACAACCTCTATTGGCGCTCCGGTTCTTACCGCATAGTCG
>JAJYGB010000369.1 GCA_021785235.1 Bacteroidota bacterium | reverse complement strand
TATGCGCCCACGGTTTTGGTATCGGAACCGACGGCCTCCTCGTACTGCGAAAGAATCCGAGGTTCGATTTCGAGATGATCTACCTGAACTCCGACGGCAGCGAGGGCGGAATGTGCGGCAACGGCGGCAGGTGTATTTCGAGATTCGCCGTGTTGAGCGGAGTCTGCAAATCACCAATGAGCTTCACGGCGCACGGCGGCAACTACTCGGCGGAAGTTTTTAGCGACCGGAAGGTGCGCCTCCACCTCCCCGACCCGGACAGCGTCGCTCCCATAATCGAAGTGCCGGTAAACGGGAGACGATACGAAGCGACTTACGTCCACCCTAACACGGACCACACTGTCCTATTGAATGGGGGCGTGTTTGAAACCGTAGACAGTGCGGACCTCATTGGTATATCGAGGAAAATAAGATACAACCTCGACCTTTTCCCGAAAGGAACAAACGTTAACCTGATCGAGCAGGAAGGCGTCGGCAGGATAAGGATGCGGACTTACGAACGCGGAGTCGAGAACGAGACGCTCGCATGCGGCACGGGCGCAGTGGCGAGCGCGATAACTGCGGCAATTAGATATGGCATGAACTCGCCTGTAGAGATACACACGAGCGGGGGCGAGATTATGAAAGTCTATTTCGAGAGGTCCGGCGAAAGGTTTTCGAACCTCATTCTCGAAGGAAGCGCAACAGTCGTATTCAAGAGCAAGGTTTTCTACGACGAAACTTCAAATTCAATTATAGATTTCGAGCGTGGACAAGGAACACTTTGAAATGCTTGTTGAAAAAGCCTTCGAAGAGCTTCCCGAGGAATTCAAGAGAAGGATCGAAAACGTTCATATCGTCGTGGACGATCTTCCGGACGAATTTGATATGAGCGGAGCGCACATTAGAAATCCGTATTCACTCCTCGGTCTGTATTCCGGTGTGCCCCTCAACAAGAGAGGTCCTGACTATGGTATGTACCCAATAACGCCCGACAGGATTAAACTCTTCAGGATGAACATCGAGCGCGGATGCTCGGCTGACATCGAGATTGAAGAAAAGATAAGAGAGGTCCTGATACACGAAGTAGCACATTATTTCGGAATGACGGATGCGGAAATAAGGAAAGCCGGCTACTGAAGTGCAGACTCTTCTACACCAGTATGGCTATCTTATAATCTTCGTCATTACTCTTTTCGAAGGTGAGAGCGTGCTCCTGATCGCCGGCATACTGGCGCATCAGGGCTTTCTTAACATCGAGCTTTCCATCATCTCCGCCTTTCTAGGCTCTGTCATAGGGGATCAGCTATTTTTCCATCTTGCCTGGCAGGAAGGATATGATTTTGTAAAGAAGTTCAAATATGTTGCCGCAGTCCTTCCGCGGGCGAAACGTCTCGTGGAAAAACATGGGACTTATGTTGTACTCTTTTCGCGATACATCTATGGGCTGAGGACCGCGCTCATCGTGATGTGCGGGCTTGCAAAAATGTCGAGGCCAAAGTTCACGGCGCTAAATATAGTCGCGGCGATAATTTGGGCTGTTTCTTATGGGTTTCTTGGTTATTTTTTCAGCGAAGCCATTGGTTCGATTGCCGGTTTGGGAAAAATCGAGATCGTTGTTACGGCGGCAATTGCAATTATCGCACTGGTTTACTGGATGGTGCGGACCGCCAACACCAAACCGATCCCCGACCAAAGGGAGCCTATGGACGAACCTAAACAGGAGGAATAAATGTCGAAAGTTCTACTACAGATCAATTATGAGGTACAGCCCTCGAAACGCGAAGAGTATCTGAAATTGATCAAAGAACTGAAATCCGGGTATGAGTCCTCAGGGATAGCAAAACTGGAAGTGTATGAGGTTCAAGGCTCACAGAACAATTTCATGGAAATTTACACCTACACCAACGACGAAGCTTTCCAAAACGCTGATGACAGTGCGTTCGACGAAATGGTGGTCAAGGTAAACGACTGCCTGGTGCCGGACAAGATTCGCTCATACACGCTGCACCAGATATGACCCTTAATGATTCTTGCCGCGGTAATTATTTTCGCGTTCACTTACGTTTCAATTTCGGTACAAAGACTACCATTTCTTCATCTAGATAGAACCTCAGGCGCAATGATCGGGGCGGTCGCAATGATCGCCTTGGGGGTTCTTACAATCAACGAAGCATACAAAGCACTAAACTTCGATACCATCGTCCTCCTTCTTGGGATGATGATCATGGTCGCTTATTTGCAGGCCGGAGGATTCTTCGACTCTGTAGCGGCCTTCATACTGAGACGGGCGCATACGGGCAACGGCCTGCTGTTAACCATTATATTGTCGGCGGGTATACTATCGGCTCTATTTGTCAATGACACGATTTGCTTGATGATGACGCCGTTCGTGCTTCTTCTTGCGAGCAGATCGAAAGTCGACCCGAAGCCTTACCTGATCGCTCTCGCTTCGAGTGCAAACATAGGAAGCGTCGCGACGCTGGTCGGCAACCCTCAGAACATGCTTATCGGCACCTTCTCCCGGTGGCCGTACCTTCAGTTTCTTGCCGCGATGTTTCCGATCGCTCTCACAGGGCTCGCTCTCGATTACATTGTTCTGCGAGCATTCTTCGGTGGACGTCTAAAGGAGAAGCTCATTCCATATGATGATGTATTGAAGACGGTTAACAACAAAGCGCTCATGTGGAAATCGATCGTCGTAATGGCAATCGTAATCGCCGGATTCTCAGCAGGTGTTAACCTGGCTTTCATGGCGATACTCGGCGCCGCACTACTCGTCCTCATCGCTAACAGACGGCCGGATGAGATATTCTCGAAGGTGAATTGGTCGCTTCTGCTCTTCTTCGGCAGCTTATTCGTCGTTGTGGCAGGCATAAACAAAGTTGGGCTGGTAACCGACGCTCATAGTCTTCTTGAGAAATATTTCTCAACGTCCGTTTCAGACCAGATTACCACATTCTCATTCGCTTCGCTTGTGCTTTCAAATGTGGTCTCAAACGTTCCATACGTAATGGTGGTACAGCATTGGATTTCGGCATTCACTTCCCCACAATTGATGTGGCTTGTTCTCGCGATGAGCTCGACATTCGCCGGAAATCTCACAGTCGCCGGCTCAGTTGCAAACATGATTGTTCTTGAGCTGTCAAAGGAGCGGGCATCTTTCAAATTCTGGGAATTTACTAGGGTCAGCGGAACGATCGCGCTGGCAACTTGGGGAGCCGGGACGGCAATGCTCGTCCTTTACGCCACACTCTTCAGACTTTGAATTAGAATCCCTGATCGGAGTGCCCTCCGTGCCACCGGTCCGATTAACGTATCCCCCAAAAACGCCCGGTAAGTCAGCGGTGAATTGGATGCAGGCGCATCGGCTATAGCGGGCGTACATCAAACACGAAAGAGAATCTCGACGTCCCGACAGGGATGACGAGATACATCTTCGTCGTTCCCTTTCTCAAGGGAATCCTTACTCTGCCGCCCACAGTATTACCAGAAAAGAGTGTCGTCTTTCGAAGGGCGGCATTTTGCCAATACGCCCGCTGGTCAGCGAGACTTGCCGACTGAAGCGAATAGTTTAGGTTATTGTTTACCTGCGATTCCTCCAGCTCCCTACTCGATCTACGCTCCTGATGTAACTGCTCCCGCGTCTTATGCTGTTCGATCGTGGCTACATCACCCACGATTTGAAGTAAACCGGCCGCCGCATTCAAGCCGCTGTTGGTCGCGTAAGTTGCGTTTGTCTGTGCCATTTGGACATCTAGTCCCTGAAGCTGCTTCTCGGGATCGATCGCGTAAACAGTATCCTTCCAGCTTTCCGGCTCATAGCTGAAGTAGCCTGTATTGGGATCTTCCACCTCTCTCAATCGATAACACTCGCCATCATAATGGATTTGTTCCGGGGAAACCAAAACAGGTGCCGTTCGAGTATTCCCGATCACTACATAGTACGTCATAACTCCGTTCAACTCATTCTCGAACGCAACCGATACAGTGACACTGTCCTTTGTCCGTGTAACAAATTCGCTCCCTGAATACCAGACTGTGTCTTTCGCGACCGGAGTGGCACGGTAAAGCGCCTCAGGCCCGACGCATCCAACCAACATGGCCAAGATCGCTATCACGCCCGCCAACGCAAATAAGTGCTTCATGACCTTAACTCCCTTTCTAGCTTTAAAACTTCTGATGTAATGAAAAAGGTTCGGTTACAATTCCAAGTCATCGAAGTCGCCTTACGAGCCGTCCACCGAATATTCCGTGAACAAAGTCAGCTCCGGTTCACGAAAATCGGACGAGCTACAGAAAAGAAACTACCAGACGAAGAACATCAAGCCATCTTCGGCTTTGAAACCTTAAGACCATAAGAAGGCAGTTTGTGCAATCTGGTTCATACGATGACATGCGGATGGAAATCTCCGCACGCTAAAGTTGCAGCCCCCATGTCAAAGCCCGTACGCAGTCAGGTAGCCCGATTCGTCGGTGATATATAGCTCTCCATTCACAACAATCGGGCTTTCCCAGTGGATTCTACCGATGCTTCTGCTTTGCCACAATACTTTTCCCGTCGTGGGGGCGAAGGCCCTAACGTCATGGCTTCCGGCACAGTATAGCACGTTATTAGCAATTATCGGGGAGCTTCCTTCGTCGCCGTTCTTCCACACCAGTCTCAAGGTTGGGACGCCGTGC
>JAJYGB010000123.1:3674-4671 GCA_021785235.1 Bacteroidota bacterium | reverse complement strand
GCACCAACGGCGACTACATAAGACCCGACACTACGCTCGGCCATTCTGCAAACTTTCTCTATATGCTGAACGGGGTGGAGCCGGGCCAGATGGCGTCAAAGACCTTTGACTGCGCGCTGATCCTTCATGCGGACCATGAATTTAACGCCTCGACGTTCTCTGCAAGAGTCACCGCGGCGACACTCTCGGATCTCTACTCCGCGATTACATCTGCGGTAGGTACTCTCAAAGGGCCGCTTCACGGCGGCGCGAATGAGAACGTCATGGACATGCTTGTCGCCATAAAAACATTAAACAACGTCGCTGGCTTTCTCGCGAAATTATTCGCCGATAAGAAAAAGGTGCCTGGCTTCGGCCATCGGGTCTATAAGACCGAGGATCCACGTGCCAAGCACCTGCGAAAGTTTTCAAAGCAGCTCGGGGAGACGATCGGAAATCTCAAGTGGTACGAAATGTCGGAAAAGATAGAGGCTTATGTGAAAAAGGAAAAGTCGCTCCTGCCGAACGTCGATTTTTATTCGGCATCGACTTACCATTATCTTGGAATACCGACTGACCTATTCACACCGATATTCGCTGTGAGCAGGGTAGCCGGCTGGACTGCGCATGTCATGGAACAATATTCGGACAACAGGTTGATCAGACCTGTGTCTGATTATGTCGGTCAGCACGACGCCCGCTACATTCCGATCGATCAAAGGTAAAAGGAAGGCGAGACGCTCCTATAATGCCCCCGGAGGCGCGGCACACCGGGGGCTGAATTTCGGAGTTTGCCGACAGGTGGCTAGTTAAGAAATGATACCAGTGAGCTATTCAGAGCGCGAAGCAAGCGAAAACCATGTAAGTTCGTGTCCATTCTGCCAGATCGTTGCGGGCAGGGCGAGAGCTGAAATCATATACGAAGGGATTTCGAGTCTGGCTTTTCTCGATATAAATCCTATCAACTTCGGGCATGCCCTCGTGGTGTCTAAGGACCACTACAGCGATTTCAATGAAC
>JAJYGB010000123.1:0-3664 GCA_021785235.1 Bacteroidota bacterium | reverse complement strand
AACTACCGGACGATGTCCTCTCTGATATAGTTTCCTCTCTCAGAGTTGTGTCGAGGGCAATAATCGAATCGGTGCATCCTGCGGGTTTCAATATTTTTAATAATAACGGGCCGGCGGCTGGACAGTCCGTTTTCCATTTCCATTTCCATGTGGCGCCCCGTTACGACGGCGACGGTCTGAAGATAAGACCACAGTTGAAAGTTTACGAGTCCCCTGAGCAAATGGCAGAATACGCGAGCATTATTCGCGGCAAGATAGAAGTGAACGATAAATCAGGAGAACGAAAATGAATCCTTACGAAAGATTATCAGAACCCACGAAGGGCGAGAAGATCCGGATTGTTGACGGGAAGCTTGTCGTGCCGGACAATCCAATCATTCCATTCATCGAGGGGGACGGAACCGGGCCGGATATTTGGCGGGCCAGCAAAATGGTTTTTGATGCGGCGATCCAAAAGGCATACAAAGGAAAAAAGAACATCGAGTGGTTCGAAGTTTATGCCGGAGAAAAGGCCAACAAAGTTTATGGAAGGGAAGTGTGGCTGCCGGACGATACCTTAAAGGCCATCAAGGAATACACCGTAGCTATTAAGGGGCCGCTCACGACACCGGTGGGCGGAGGAATAAGGTCGTTGAACGTCGCGCTTCGACAGATGCTTGACCTCTACGTCTGCCTTCGGCCTGTCAGATATTTCCAGGGCGTCCCATCTCCTGTGAAAAAGCCGGAGCTGATAGACATGGTTATCTTCAGGGAGAATACGGAAGATATCTATGCCGGTATAGAATGGCGTGCCGGAACGCCGGAAGCGAAGAAGATTGTCAGCTGGTTGATATCGGAGATGGGCGTTAAGAAGATACGCTTTCCCGAATCGTCAAGTATCGGCATAAAACCAGTTTCAGAAGAAGGTTCGAAGCGGCTCATCCGCGCGGCTATCGAATATGCCATCACCAGAAAGAGAAAGAGCGTTACCCTGGTACACAAGGGAAACATCATGAAGTACACTGAAGGAGGCTTCAGAGACTGGGGATACGAACTTGCGAAGAAGGAATTTCGCGACAAGATAGTGACGTGGGATGAAGTCCAACAGGGCGCTAACTCTGAAGGAAAGATTTTGGTGAAGGACGCGATCGCCGATAATTTCCTGCAACAGATCCTCACCAGGCCTGCAGAGTACGAAGTGATAGCAACACTCAACCTGAACGGTGATTACATTTCCGATGCGCTTGCAGCGCAAGTCGGTGGAATCGGTATCGCTCCGGGCGCAAACATTAACTACCAGAACGGATTCGCGATCTTCGAGGCGACGCACGGAACAGCGCCAAAATATACTAACATGGACAAGGTTAACCCCGGTTCTGTTATACTTAGCGGGGTGCTTATGTTTGAGTATCTTGGTTGGCCTGAGGCTGCTGATTTGATCGTGAAAGGGATGGAGAAGGCAATCGGTACGAAGACGGTGACGTATGACTTCGCCAGACTTATGGATGGCGCGAAAGAGGTGAAGACCTCCGAGTTCGGCGCAACTATCGTGAAGAACATGTAGTTTAAAGGAACATCGCCTGCGAAGGCTCTTTTTGAAGGCGGCTCACTCCCGCCTTTTTTTATATCCTGCTTGACAATTTGATTTTAATATTTTAACTTATTGCCATTAGTTAGTTAACTAAATTAAAAAGAACGGCTTCAGGCATGTTAACCACCGACAAGAAATTAGATCCAATCGATCACAGGATCCTGGAGATCTTACAGAAGAACGCCAGGACGAAGTTGAACGAGATGGCTCAGCAGCTTGGGCTCACCATCCCGACGATTTCCGAGCGGATCCAGAAGCTTGAGGAAAGGGGCTTCATCAAAGGGTATACTACTATCCTTGATGCGAAGCGGCTGGGCAAGGACATTACTGCGTTCATAACAGTTTCAATCGACTCGAGTAAACATTATCAGATGTTCATGGAGAGGGCAAGAGAGACGGAAGAGATACTCGAGTGTCATTCGGTGACAGGGGAGGGTTCTCACCTGCTCAAGGTTCGCGCGGAGAACACGAACTCGCTGGAGAAACTTCTTTCCAGGATTCAGTCTTGGCCTGGCGTACTGAGCACGAAGACAAGCGTGGTGCTTTCCACCATCAAAGAGTCTACCATATTAAAAACACAACACAATTAATCTTAGGAGGAACCAATGGCAAAAGTTGCCAAGTCTGCAACTGACGTCGATAAACTGCTGAAGTTTGTCAAGGACAACGGAGTTGAGATAATTGATTTAAGGTTTACTGACATCCCCGGACAATGGCAGCATTTTTCAATCGTCCCTTCAGGGCTGAGCGCTGATTCTTTTGAAGAGGGAATAGGGTTCGATGGGTCGAGTATCCGAGGATTCCAAGCCATACAAGAAAGCGATATGGTCCTTATCCCGGATCCGAACGAGTATTTCATGGATCCATTTACGGCCCACAAGACGCTGAACATTATCTGCGATGTGAAAGATCCGATCACCGGAGAGCCTTACAGACGAGACCCGCGTTTCATCGCCCACAAGGCCGAAGCGTACGTTCGTTCCACAGGCCTAGCGGATACCGCGTATTTCGGACCTGAGGCCGAGTTCTTCATCTTTGACAATGTCAGGTTTGGACAAACCAGCAACTCAGGTTTTTACGAAATAGATTCGGACGAAGGAATCTGGAATAGCGGGGACGCCGAGAAACGCAATCTTGGTTACCGCCCTAGGCACAAAGAGGGGTATTTCCCGGTTCCTCCCGTTGATAGCCTTCAGGACATACGATCTGAAATGGTTCTGACGATGAAGCAGGCGGGAATTGAAGTTGAAGTGCACCACCACGAAGTCGCCACAGCCGGACAGGCTGAGATCGACATGAGGTTCAACACGCTTACGCGCATGGCTGATAACCTCATGATGCTGAAGTACATCACGAAGAACGTGGCGGTGAAGCACAACAAGTCCGTGACTTTCATGCCGAAACCGCTCTTCGGAGACAACGGCACAGGCATGCACGTCCACCAGAGTCTATGGAAGGCAGGCAAGCCTTTGTTCTACGGTAACGGTTACGCGAACCTTAGCGAGATGGCATTGTACTATATCGGTGGTCTGCTGAAACATGCCGCCGCCCTTTGCGCGATAACCAATCCAACCACGAATTCCTATCATAGGCTTGTTCCTGGCTTTGAAGCTCCCGTCAACCTTGCCTACAGTCAGAGGAACCGTTCGGCGTCTGTGAGGATACCGATGTACTCGAAGAGTCCGAAGGCGAAGAGAGTGGAGTTCCGCGTTCCTGACCTCTCGACGAACGCGTATCTGGCGTTCCCGGCGCTCTTGATGGCGGGAATCGACGGCATCATCAATAAGATCGATCCGGGGGAACCGCTCGATAAGGACATCTACGACCTTTCACCGGAAGAGCTGAGCAACGTTCCTTCCACTCCCGGCTCGCTCGAAGAGTCGCTGAAGGCGCTCGAGAGAGATCATGAGTTCCTCCTCCGTGGCGATGTCTTCACGGAAGATCTGATCAGCACGTGGATCAAGTACAAGATGGCCAACGAAGTTAAGCAGGTAGCTTTGAGACCCCATCCGTACGAATTCATGATGTACTACGATATTTGATCGGCGCCTTAGACAAGCTAGCGAAAAGGCCACCATAAGGTGGCCTTTTTCA
>JAJYGB010000171.1 GCA_021785235.1 Bacteroidota bacterium | reverse complement strand
GGGGGCACAGGAAATTCCCGATAAGGAGCGTCCTCAAATTCATTCACGAGAACCAGATGAACGTCCCCTCCCTTTCACTGGCGGAATTCGACAAGAAAGACGAGCAGGCTCATCTCAGCGCCGGATTCGTGGACATACTGGTCCCCCGCCTCAAGGAGGCCGCTCTGCAGGGGGACTCGCACGAGGTGCTGAGGCTCATGCGCACAGGGGTGGTTTCCCAACCGGATATCATTCTGCTCTATACGCAGCTCCTCTTCCCCGCTCTCGTTGAGATCGGCGCCGGGTGGGAAAGCGGCGAGCTCGGAGTGGACAGCGAACACCTCGCCACTCAAGCCATAAAATCGGCGCTCTTCCGCTTCCAGTCGGAGCTATATGTCAAGGAGCCAAACGGATTAATGGCGATCGTGACATGTTACGAAGGTGAGATACATGACATTGCCATCACATGTGTCGCGAGCTACCTCACATCGGAGGGATGGAAAGTTTATCATCTCGGACCGGACATACCGACCGAAGACTTGGTGGCTTTCATTCAGATCAGGAAACCCGACCTCGTCGCTGTCAGCGCGGATATTATAGAAAACGAGAGAAGCTTCGTCCTCGACGTCAACAATAAGATCGTTGCCGCCGCAAAGAAAGTCGGAGCTATAACGATCGTGGGAGGCTGCGACTTACCGGTCCGTTTCAAGGGTCGCCTGAAATGCGACTACATGTCCGACAACATCTCCGATATCAAAATTGTTCACGAGAAGATCGTCAACGAGAAAGTTCCGGTGTCCAAATGAAGACAGCAATCACCGGCGCAACCGGTTTCATAGGAAAGGGCCTGACGGAACTCCTCCTCGCGAACGGGCACGAAGTAATAGTGTTATCTCGAAATTCGCAGCAGGCAGAACTTGAGTTCGACAAAAGGGTCAGGACATTGAGATGGTCTGCGGATAACAAGGCGGTTCTCCTCAAAGAGCTCGACGGAATTGACGCAATCGTAAACCTTGCCGGTGAAAACATCGGCTCGTCGCTCTGGACCGCCTCGAAGCGGAAGCGGATCATCGAGAGCCGGCTTGCCGCCGGAAGGCTCGTCACGGACGTCGTCGCCTCCCTTTCAAGAAAGCCTGGTGTACTCATTCAGGCATCAGCGGTAGGGCTCTACGGCTCGCGTGGCGATGATATCCTCGATGAGACGTCACCCGCCGGCGACGGTTTTCTCGCGGATGTGGTCGGGAGGTGGGAAGAGTCCACGAAGGAAGTGGAGGCTTTCGGTGTCCGGCGAGTCGTCATCAGGACAGGAGTTGTCTTCGCTTCAAACGGCGGAGCGCTGCCAAAGCTGGCAATGCCCTATAGACTTTTGTTCGGCACCGTGCTCGGTTCGGGTAAGCAATGGGTTCCGTGGATCCATTACCTGGATGAGCTCGAGGCGATCCATTTTCTTCTGACACAGAAATTCTCATCGGGAGTTTACAACCTCGTAGCCCCGAATCCCTCACGGATGGAAGATGTCTGTGCTGCTATCGGCGAGGCCCTGCACAGGCCAACCGTCATGCGCGTTCCCGGTTCACTGCTGAAATTGGCGATGGGCAAAATGGCGGAGGAAACGATACTGCCGAGTCAGAGGGTAGTGCCGTCGAAGCTCGCGCAGGCCGGATTCGCATTCAAGCACGCCGGCGTCAAAACAGCGATCTGTCAGCTTCTCTCACGGCGAGACGACGGAAGATGAACCCAGGGCAACACCTTATATATCTTGCGGTCGACCTTTTCATCCTCCTTCCGTTCATACTGAAACTGAACGACCAGAGGCTCGGGTTCAGAAGGCACAGCAAGTCCATAATCGTCTCGACGCTGTCGGTCCTGACCGTGTTTGTCGTCTGGGATATTCTTGCCGTGCACGCGGAGGTTTGGTCATTCAACCGGAGTTACATAATCGGGATCGAAATCGCGCGGCTGCCTCTCGAAGAGATACTGTTCTTCATTTCAGTGGCCGTCACGTCGATCCTCGTCTGGGAGGCGACCGGTTTCCGGGGAGGCAGGGATTGAGCTACACCATACCCGCCGTGATATCGGCAATCGTCACGCTGCTGCTCGATCTGTTTGTCCTGCGCACGAGAGTGGTCATGACGCGCCATTTCGCGAGATTCATCGGCTTTATGACGATCGGGTTCCTAATCTGCAACGGCGTTCTTACGGCCGTCCCGGTAGTCACATACAATCCATCAGACATGCTCGGCTTCAGATTCTTCACTATTCCGGTTGAGGACTTCGTCTACGGTTTTTCACTGGTCACATCGACGATCTCCATTTACGAGTTTATAGATAGAAAGGAACAAGCATGAAGACCTACCCAGTAACAATGAGCAGAAACAAAGGGGACGGGTTCAAGCCGTTCACTACAGATACCGTCTCGACCTATGTCTTGAAACCCCAGGACGGGCTCGCGATCGCGAGTCCTCTGAAGGTGCAGCAGAGGCTGACGAAGCAAATCGCGGAAGTCATCGAAGAGACATTGGACCCAAGCGGTGTTGCGGCGGAGGTGGAGGCGTCTCACATGTGCATGATGATGCGCGGTGTGGAGAAGCAGAACCCCACAACGGCTGCCACGTACTTTACCGGCTCATTTGATTGCGATCTCAATGTGCAGGAAAGGTCTTTCAACTCTTTGAGGGGGAACGGCTCATGAAGAAGAAGATAGCCGTAATAGGCGCCGGACTCGCGGGGCTGTCCGCGGCGTCGCTCCTCGCGAAGAGCGGGTTTGACGTAACGGTCTTTGAAAAGAATGCGACACCTGGCGGAAGGGCGAACAGGCTTGTGACTCCGGAGGGTTTCACTTTCGACACCGGACCTACGCTTCTCCTGATGCTGAGCTCGCTTAAGAAGCTATTCAAGCGGCTCAACCGGAATTTGGACGACTACATGGAACTCAAACTTTTAGAGCCGAGCTACAGGGTGTATTACGCCGACGGGACGGAATTCAATTCGAGCACCAACATAGCCCTCATGACAAGGGAGATAAGAGAGAAGCTCAAGAACGAGAAAGAGATCGAGAGCTACCTCAAGTTTTTCAGCTACCTGTCGAAGCTGTACCGGCTGACGATACCGAACTTCGTCGACAGGAATTACAAGAGGCTTTCAGACTTCATCAATCCGAAATCGCTTTATTACCTGGCGACGCTAAAAATGCTCGGTTCGCTCTACGGTAAAGTGAGCAGCTATTTCCAGGACGAGCGGCTCAGGATGCTCTTCAGCTTCCAGACGATGTATCTCGGTATTTCACCTTTCGAAGCGCCGTCCGTGTACGGGGTCGTGACCTACATGGAAAGCGGTGAGGGCATCTACTTCCCTGTCGGGGGGATGTATAAAGTTGTGGAGAGTCTGGAAAGAGTCGCAAAGGAATACGGAGTGAATTTCAGATACAACTCCGAAGTTACCAAAATAAACAAGGCGGGAAGCCGGGCAGCTTCTCTGACAGTGAACAACCAGACAAATGAAACGTTCGACGCTTACCTGGTAAATGCCGATCTCCCCTACGCGTACGAAACGCTCCTCGACGAAACTCCAAGGAAGAACGTCGCCGCCCAAAATAGCGAGCTGAAATCGTCTTCCTCCGCCTACATGATGTATCTCGGCGTCGACAAACAATACGCTCATCTTCTCCACCATAACGTCGTTTTCTCTGCCGACTACAAACGGAACCTAGATGATATTTTCGAGAGACAGGTGCTCCCCGACGATCCTGCTTTCTATGTCTGCGTTCCAAACAGGTCTGACGCTTCTCTGGCGCCGGACGGCAGTGACGCGATTTACGTCCTTGTCCCCGTGCCGCATAAGACCGAAAACATAGACTGGGAGAGAGACGAGCCGGCCTTCCGTGAGACAATCCTGAAGAAGATGTCGGAGAGACTCGGATTGACCGACATCAAACGGCACATTGTCTACCAGAAGACATTCACCCCGAATGACTGGGCGAGCGAGTACAATCTTTGGAAAGGATCCGCGTTCGGGCTTAGTCACTCATTCTTTCAGTCGGCGTACTTCAGGCCGCAGAACAAGTCAAAATCGCTGGATAACGTATATTTTGCGGGTGCAAGCACCGTACCCGGTAACGGAATCCCGATGGTGATAATCTCCGGTTCTTTGGCTGCGAAGCGAATAGAGGAGGTTATGTCATGAGCTACACCTCCCCCAACTCGGACAGGCTTCAGCATCTGAAACTGTCGCTGAAATGGTCGCGCGAGATGACGAAGGTGTTCTCCAAGGGGTTTTACCTTTCCACTTTCCTGATGCCGTCAAGCCTCAGAAGAGACGTCTTCGCCTTGTACGGGTACTGCCGGTACACGGACAATATCGGGGACTCTCCGAGGGAAAGAAGCGCGGATGAAATTACTTTCGAGCTCGATCACTGGCGCGAGGAACTGAAATCCGCATACAGAAGTGGAGAGTCGCAAAACCCGATCATGAACGCATTCGTTCACGTGGCGATCGAGAAAGACATTCCCATTCACCTTCCGCTCGAGCTCATCGAGGGGGTCCAGTCCGACATTCGGAGCGACTCGTATCCCGACTTCATCTCGCTCCGGAAATTCTGTTACCAGGTCGCCTCGGTGGTCGGAGTAATGATGACGCACGTTATCGGATACCGCGATGAGGCAGCTTTCCAGCACGCGGAATCGCTCGGGATCGCT
>JAJYGB010000346.1 GCA_021785235.1 Bacteroidota bacterium | reverse complement strand
AACGGAGAAAAAGGAATGCAAGAATAGAGAATTGTAACGAGAACTTCATCTTGGCTCAGCCCGGTGGTGCCGGCGGTCTGCATGGCAGTATGCAAAGACGTCAATACTAAGATCTAATATGCAAGGTCCTGCGCGAGAGGAGCGATTCGGCTAAATCGAGTGCTCCTCTCCGTGGGAACGGAATATGTCACAAAGCGGAAGGAGAAATTTGATCAATCGGACGAACCTTAGAGAGATAATTCGCGTAATTAGCTCCATTTTTATCACTCGGCAGGATTGGCGCACTGCGCGGGAATCTCATAAATTGATTTTCAGCCCCCCTGCGGTTATATTTTTGTTTTGAAATGGTAATTTCCACAAATTACCCGGAACTGCGAGGCTAGTGTACACCGAACGACTGTTTTCTTTCGGTTAGCTGTCGCAAATCGCAGCTTCGCCGCAAAATTGTCATAAACATACCCGAGAAAGCAAGCTTTTTCGGAGCAACTTTTTTCGAGAGGAAGCTTTCCTAATATGCCAGTAATGAGCAAAATGCGGGACAACATGCCCGCAATCCTGGTGGGACTTGCCATCCTGTTCATAGCTATGATCGTGTTCGAATGGGGCATGGACATAACGGGCCGACAGGGAATGCAGTACACAGGAAACATCGTCGGCAAGGTCAACGGTCAGGAAATTACCTATCAGGAATTCGAGAAGGACCTGCAGAGCTCAGTCGACCAGTACAAGACCGAGACTAAAACGGATCCTGACGCGACTGTGATGAAGCAGATTCGCGACCAGGTATGGCAGGGACTCGTCAACCAGATTCTCGTCGACCAGGCCGCGAAGAAGCTGGGGATCTTTGTGACCGACCAGGAAATCGTCAATTGGGTGACGCAGAATCCGGAGTCGCTTCCCGAACCGATAAAGCGGAATTTCGAGGATTCGACCGGACATTTGAATCGCCAGATCCTCCAGGAAGCCCTCGCCTCGAACAGTCCCCAGATCCAGCAATTCTGGAGCAATGTTCAGACTTATTTGAAGGAACAGCGCTTGCAGGAGAAGCTCACCGGCCGACTCTATGCAGCGGTCAGGCTCCCGGAGGGTGAGATCGTATCTAACTACCGCCAGAGCAGCGAGAAGTTCAACGCGGGATATGTCTCGTTCCCGCCTCCTATCCTCTTCCCGGACTCCTCGATCCACATCTCCGAATCTCAGATGCGCGACTATTACTCCTCACATGAGGACGAATTCAGAACTCAGGCAACACGACAGTTGAAATATGTTCTCTTCCCAATTAAGCCTTCGCGGGAAGATTCCTCCGAAGTTAAGACCGAGATGGATCAGGTCAACGTACAGGCACAAGGGGGGACCAACTTCCTCGATTTAGTGAAGGAATATTCCGAGACGCCGTACAATGATAATTTCGTCGGCCACGGCCAGATGAATCCAGCCGTCGAGAACGCGGCTTTCAGCGCGAAGGTCGGTCAGATTGTCGGACCGTTCCTGGCATCTGACGGATATCACTTAGTAAAAGTGATAGCTGAGCGCAACGGCAAGAACGTTTTCGTGCATGCGGCGCACATTCTGATCCCAGTGAATCCCGGACCCGATTCGGTTCAATCCTACAAGCTTGCGGACAAAATATTAAGGGAAGCGCGATCCGGCGCAAACTTCGCCGAACTCGCGAGAGAGTACTCGCAGGATCCCGGCTCCGCTCAGAATGGCGGCGATCTCGGGTGGTTTGGAAAAGGAATGATGGTGAAGCCGTTTGAAGACGCAGCCTTCGCCGCGAAAGTCGGCCAGATCGTCGGACCGGTCAGAACCCAGTTCGGGCTTCACATAATCAAGGTACTCGGTAAAGATTCGCGCGAGCTGAAGATTGCCGACATTAAGATGAGCATAACCCCTTCGCAGCAGACGAAGGACGACATCAAACAGCGCGCGGAAGACTTTATATACATAGCAAAGAAGGACGGTTTCCAGACAGCTGCAAATACGATCGGGAAACAAGCAAGTCAGACGCCGCCGTTCCAAAAGGGAGGTTACGTTCCGACTGTCGGGAGCAACAAGACGCTGGCGGACTGGGCCTTTGATGGATCGCTCGGTGATATAAGCCAGATCACGAGCCTACCGCAGGGCTACGGCGTGTTCATGATAAGCGAAATCAAAGACGCTTCAGTGATGCCGTTCAAAGAAGTTGCCACCCAGATAAAAGCGACTCTTACCAGGGATAAGCAATACGACGAGGCAGTTTCTTACGCGAGCCAGCTCAGGAAGAAGCTTCCCGCCGGCGACAGCCTTAGCGCGCTGGCAAAATTGGATCCCCGGCTTCAATACAACGTCACCGGACAATTCACAATGACATCTTACATACCCGGGATCGGTCGCGACTACAGCTTCCTGGCGGAGGCCTCGATGCTGAAAGCAGGACAGATTTCTCCGGCATTTAAGGGAAGCGCCTCGGTTTACGTCATGCAGCTTCTGAGCAAGACACCGTTTGATTCCACAGCCTTCAAAATTCAGCGTCTCACAATAATGCAGCAGCTGATGCAGCAGCAGAAATCTCAGATTGTGAACGACTGGCTCTTGGACCTTAAGAATAAGGCGAAGATCGTGGACAATAGATCGAAGATCTTCACGGACGACTGAGAGCGACAAAAGGCAGGCTTTTGGAAGGACTGCGGCATGGAAGGATTTCCTTTCTGCCGCAGTTTTTTTATGCCCACTCCGGTGAATAGGCAGGCGTCCTGGAATGGTCGAATATTGTCAGGCAGAGAAATCAAAAAGAGATTTACTCAACGCGGAAGGAATTGAAGATGCTCGTGGGCTGAAGCCGCATGAAAACTCGATGCGATAATTTTAAGACTTAAGACGACAAGCAGGTCAGGATTCCCGGCGCTATGATCGAGTCAGCAACAATCTCAGTAGCCAAACCGTCGCCGGGCCGGACACTATTCCGCGGATTGCCTTTCGTAAAAGTGAATGTGGAAAAAGCCGGCTCGCTTAGCGCGTGATAGTCTGGGCTCTTGTCGCGCCCACGGAAACCAGCTTCACCGGAGCTTCGAGATATTTTTCGATGTACTCTATGTACGATCTGCAGTTCGCGGGCAACTCGTCATAACTCTTCGCGCCGGCGATCCCAGCTCTCCAGCCGGGAAGCGATTCGTAAACGGGCTCAATATCCTCTATCGTGCAGAGGTCCAGCGGAAACGACTTCAACTGCTTGCCGCCGTACTTGTACCCGACGCACACTTTTATCTCTTCAAAGTCATCAAGAACGTCGAGCTTCGTCAGCGCGACTTCCCCGATTCCGTTCACCATCACGGAGTATTTCAGGCTGAAGAGATCGAGCCATCCGCATCTTCGCGGCCTTCCGGTCGTCGCGCCATACTCACCGCCGACCTTACGGAGTGTCTCGCCCACTTCGTTGAGCTGCTCCGTAGGAAACGGACCATTCCCTACTCTCGTGGTATAGGCTTTCGCGACCCCGGCGATAGATTTGACGGCCGTTGGAGGAATTCCGAGTCCGGTGCACGCACCACCGCTCGTTGGATTCGAAGATGTGACGTAAGGATACGTTCCGAAGTCGACGTCGAGCATCGCCCCCTGCGCGCCTTCCGCCAGCACGCTCTTCCCTTCTTTCAACGCCCGGTTCATATACACGGAGGTGTCGGTGATGAACTCGTCCAGCTGTTTATCGAACTGGAGATACTTTTCTACGATCTCGTCGACGTTTATTTCATCGGAGTGATAGATCTTGCTAAGGAGCTGGTTTTTATCTTCTATGTTCGACCTGATTTTTTTCACGAGGACATCCCTGTGAAGTAAATCGACAATCTTCACGCCCACGCGGGCGAACTTGTCTATGTAAGCCGGGCCGATACCGCGTCCAGTGGTTCCTATCTTGGAAGTCCCCTGCTCCTTCAGCGAGTCGATGAGCTTGTGGTACGGCATGATAAGGTGCGCATTATGCGATATGAAAAGCCTGCCGCGCACTTTAACGCCGAGATTCTCGAGAAACGCCACTTCATCAAGGAAGGCCTGAGGATCTAAAACGACGCCGTTTCCTATCACGCAGACCACGTTCGGATGAAGAATTCCCGACGGTATCAAATGCAGGACGTAAGTCTTATCGCCTACCACAACAGTGTGTCCAGCATTCGCTCCTCCCTGATACCGCGCGACTATATCGACCTTCTCGCTGAGAAGATCTACTATTTTACCCTTACCCTCATCGCCCCACTGGGCGCCGACAATTACTTTTACTGACATCGAAATATCTCCTGGTTCACGGCCGGCCAATTAATCGGCATGGCCTTTCCACAAAAAAAGCCCGCGCGTGGGAATCGCGCGGGCCGTCAAGCAACATTTGATTAAGCGAGGTTCTTTACAGCCTCGTCTACCGACTTGTACGATTCAAAAATCTGATTGAGCTTCGTGATCTTCAGAAGATCTAGAACACGAGAGCCAACGTTCGCCACCTTGAGATCTCCTCCTGCCTGTCTTACGGCGTTGAGGCTGGCGATCAGGATGCCTAGTCCGCTGCTGTTTATGTGCTCCACGGACCCCATATCGAGCACGAACTTCTTTCTTCCTGCGTCTACCAGCCTTCTTACTTCATCATTCAAGGTGATGGCGTCAGGCCCGCACCGAGTATGTCCTTCAATCTTTATACGGACTAGGTGCACCTTAGGC
>JAJYGB010000042.1 GCA_021785235.1 Bacteroidota bacterium | reverse complement strand
CCGCACATTTACTACTACAATTCTGACGCGCTTGTGCCTCTAAGCACCATCACGATGCCTAACGAACGTCATGGCATGCTTGAATTTTTTGTCCATTCCCCCTTTGAGCTCTACGGAGCGACCCTCGATTCATCCATTGTACAGGTGTGCCTTCCAGATCTATCGATGCGAAAGGATCTGAAATTACAGGGAAGATGGTACGTCATCTGGTGCGACGCATCCCTTTCGACTGGATCATCAAGACATGAAATTACCTTGTATCTATTTCGCCACAAAAATTTTACAAAATTCTTCCGAATAGAGATTGAAGGAACAGAACGAGTTGAAAAACCACAGGGAGTCAGATAGATGAGAAGTTTGATATTGTTTCTTGCCATGGTTGTCAGTTCAGTGCCCGCTGCGCTTCAGGCAGGGACATCAAAACGCGCGGCAAACGGGCACCAGCAGAACGTCGGGCACACGCAGGCAAAGAAAGCGAACATTATTAGTACAGCGACCGGCTCGGCCTATTCAAAGGAATTATCCGGAGAAAAGGAAGATCGAGGCGCGGTCAGGCTTTCTAAACCATTCGGTTGGGAACTTAAGTCAACGCCAAGCATCGCGCCCGAGAGATTGTTTAGAACCGAGTCGGCGCCGACATGGAGCGGATTCGGACCGCAACCGATGCAAAGCCCCCAGTACGCTGACGTGTCAGGAAGAGTGACCTGCCTCGCGGTCGATCCTACGGACTCCGACGTAGTTTACGCCGGCGCGGCTGACGGAGGATTGTGGAAATCGACGGACGGCGGCACGACTTGGTCCCCGCTTACCGATAATCTCCCCCGCATGTCGTCAGGAGCAGTCGCGGTGGATCCCAACAATCCAAAGATTATTTACTATGGCACCGGCGAGCTCAACTTCAACATTGACGGTTATCCCGGAGCAGGCGTGTATAAATCCACAGACGGCGGAACGACATGGTCTCTCCTGACTCTTCCTCCGGGAGGCGGAATCTATTATACCAGCAGCATTGCGGTCGCGCCGAGCAACAGTAACGTCGTCTACATCGCGGGATACTACGACGTTTACAAGTCGACCGATGGCGGCAGCACATGGACAGGGCTGAATTTGACCGACGGCGCCGTCGACGCCATCGTCGTCGACCCGAAGAATGCCGACGTCATTTACGCGGCTTACGGCTCGGGATTCGCCGGTGACAGCACGAATTTCGGCATTTACAAATCCACAGACGGCGGCACGACCTGGTCGTGGCTGACCAATGGCCTTCCCCCCGCGAACCAGATAGACAGGGTCTCGCTTGCGATCGCGCCGAGTGACAACCAGATACTCTACGCCGGCATCAATGGGAACAAGCCCAACAGCTCATCCTCCGACACCAACCGAGTTTACAGGTCCACTGATGCGGGGGCGTCATGGTCTGTCCTTCCGCCGGTCCAGACTAAAACTTACAATGCTAACGGATTCGGAGGGTCTCAGGGATGGTATAACAATGTTATCGCAGTCGACCCGACACATCCCGATACTGTGTATCTCGGCGGCATAGATTTCTGGAGATCGTCCGACGGCGGGCAAACCTGGTCAAATCTAACTAACGGCTACGGTACGTATGACGGCAAGAACATACACGTAGACCAGCACGCTATAGCCTTCGCGAGCGGGCAGACATTCTATATCGGGAATGACGGCGGCGTTTGGAGAACCAATGACGGATCGGCTTCATTTACGAATTGCAACGCCGGACTACAAACGATACAATTTTATGATATCGCTGCTTCCGCGACTGACCCGTCAATTACCGTCGGCGGTACGCAGGACAACGGGACGGAGTCCAACAGCCTTCCATCATCAAGTTGGAGCGAGGTATATGGAGGTGACGGCGGCTATGTCATGATCGACCCGCAGAACGAGCAGATCATTTATTCAGAGTATGTGAATGGCGGGCTCGTGAAATCGACTGACGGCGGGTCACATTGGCAGAGCATCACAAACGGCATAGGAGAAAAAGGCTACTGGCTTCAACCTTACGTCATGGATCCTAATGATCCCAATATTCTTTACACCGGCACGAATAAGATTTACAAGTCGACAAACGGCGGGACCAACTGGACAGCCATCACCGGCGATTTAAGGTCTTCGAGCAAACTCTTCACGACAATGTCGATATCGCCTGTCGAAGGAAACGTTTTGTACGCCGGCATGAGCGGATACCGCGGCGCCGATAATCCGGACAGCGCCTTCCTTTACGTAAGTACTGACAGCGGAGCGCAATGGACCGATGTGTCAGGAAATCTTCCTGCGGGCACGGATTTTTGCCAGGTGACGGCAGATCCGACTCATCTGGGAGTTGCCTACCTTGCCGTGCTCACTTACGGCCCGTACCTGGAGTCGCCGCACGTCTTGAAAACTTCAGACTACGGTCAGACGTGGGTCGGGCTCGACTCAAGCGGGGCTTACGGCAACGGCTTCGCAAACGTTCCGACCAAGATAATATGCGTCGATTCGTCAAACGGCTACATTTACGCAGGAACATACGCGGGAGTTTTCCGGTCGACTAACGGAGGGGCGACATGGTCGCAGTACGGTGTCGGGCTTCCGAACTCCGTTGTCGACGGATTGGCAATACAGTATTCATCCGATCAGCTCAGGGTCGGCACGCACGGGAGAGGCGCATGGCAGATAAACCTCATCACTGGAATCGCCTCGCCATCCAGGACGCCGTCCACATTCGCGCTGGGACAGAATTATCCGAACCCGTTCAATCCGACAACAACGATTAATTACTCGCTCGCCAAGGCTTCGAACGTAGACATCAGCATATACAACATCCTCGGCGAAAAGGTGGAGAGTCTGTTAAGGAGCTTTGAGGCGGCGGGCAGCCATAGCATAGTCTTCAATGCTTCGGCGCTTCCAAGCGGAGTTTACTTCTACAGACTCAACGCAGGAGGCTTGTCGCTCACGAAGAAGATGGTTCTAATCAAGTAAGGACGTCAGTGCGGCAATCCGTGACCGTCACAATTGTGGCGGTCACCCCTGCAACAGTTTCGTAATTCACCCCTATCTTCTTATTTTAATCGCATGAAATTTTTTCGAACGAGTCTCAAACCCAAGTGGGTGTTTAAGACAGACAAGAAAGTCTGGCGACTCCTCCCGGGCAGCGGCGTGCTCGCCACAGAACTACGAGACCCCAACTTGAAAATCACCGAGTACGCGGCGATCGACCTTTCTTCGGGTGCGCCTCTCTGGCAGGGACTCCGGCTCGAAGAGTCGTGGTGGATAGCAATGAACAGGATATATAGGGATATCTTCCTTCTCCAGCAATTCGTCAAACCGGATATGCCGACTGCCGGGAAAATATACGCGATAGATCTTTTCACGGGGAAATTGCTCTGGCAAAATCACGAGCTGACCTACCTTAACGCATCGGGCGATACGATTTACGGCATCAGAGAAGCAGTCGGGTCCGAGGGCATCGTCGGTCTGGACTTCAGAACCGGAGAGGAGAAAATTGTCCTCGCAGCCGATGATCCGAAAGTTGACGAGCTTTCATTTCCGTCGCATGAGGATGAATTCGTCCTCTCCAGCTTCTTCGAAGAGATCGAGGATACGCTTCCCCCCGAACGCGCTGCGATTCTCAAAGAAACACCGCCGGAACAGGCCAAGAATCCCACCTGCATTCCTTCTGCCTTCGGCAAAGACATTGTCGGGTACTACACCGAGGCGGGCAAAGATGAAAAGGGGATTCAACTCTACGATTCGCACTTAACAGTCAGCGATCAATCCGGGAAAATACTTTTCGAGGATACGGTTGACAAAGGAGTTTACACAACTCTCGGTGACTTTTACTTCGTTGTTGGAACAGACCTCATTTACGCCAGGAACTCAAGCGAAATCGTTGCCCTCGACCTCGAAGCCTGATTTTTTTGATCCGCTCCTCGCTCCACCCGAGTCCGCCATCGTCCCGCTAGCGACGTTCTAAGATCCGCTCCCATTTTCCTCCGCGTCCGCCCCTTCGCTGCCCAGCTTGATCCTGCATGCTTCTGTGTACGGACAATAGACGCACACCTTCACTGGCGGAAACTGCGTGAGATTAAATCTTCCTGAGCGTGCTGAGCCCACTTTCTGTTTGACAAAGGATTCGGTTTCTTCCAGCAAGCGCTTCATGCTTGCCGGATACCCGTCAGTGCTGGTGGTCTTCCTTATACTCTCAAATGTCTTGTTGAACTGAAGTCCAGCCGCATCCTCGCGCACGATGAAGTCGATCAACTTCGATCCCGAATCCTCTTTTATCAGGCGCTCCCTGTTTATTGATATGAACGCGGCTCCAGAGACCTGTTCGGCCGCTTCAGCGCTTTCCATCAGCTTGCTCAGAGCGTTCATATAAATGAGAAGCTGCGGACTTATTTTCTCCCTTATTACATCCTGATGCGTCGCGTTTCTGGCCGATGTCTTGTAGTCGAAGATCATTAAACCGTTGGGGCCAGCGTCTATCCTGTCGATCTTACCCCGTACCTGCACGCCACCGATTTCGACGGGGGCCGCGTGAACCTCCCCATCGCCGCCTTTCATTCCGAAGCCGACCTCGAAGCTTTTCGGTTGAAATCCGTACTCAGTCAACTTTGACTGGACCTTCGCCAGAAAAAGCTCGAGCGTGCCGGCTGAGTCTGTTGTGCCAAGTATCGCGTCCCTTTCCACTTCAAAC
>JAJYGB010000362.1 GCA_021785235.1 Bacteroidota bacterium | reverse complement strand
TGCTTTCGGAGCAAACGACGAGGTGAGACAGGCGCTGACGTATCTAGAAGCGACACAGGAGATAGATGGCCATTGGCCGCAGAATATGTGGATGGACGGGAGAGCATACTGGGGTGGTATACAGATGGACGAAACCGCTCTTCCCATACTCCTCGTCGATCATGCCTTCAGGAAAGGTGCTCTAAACGCGGAAGATCTCGAACGCTTCTGGCCGATGGTGCGCAGGGCGGCAGGCTTCGTCGTGAGAAATGGTCCCATCAGCCAGCAGGACCGATGGGAGGAAGATCCGGGTTATACTCCATTCACTCTCGCCGCCGAAATTGCAGGCCTTGTCGTTGCCGCCGAATACGCGAGACGATTTGAAAATGACAAAATGGCTGACTACCTTTTGGAGACGGCCGACGCCTGGAACTCCAGCATTGAAAGATGGATTTATGTAACCGACACCAAACTCGCGCGTGAACTCGGAGTGGAAGGCTACTACGTCCGCATTTCCCCCATCGACGTCGCTGAATCCGGTTCACCTAAGGATGGCTACGTGCCGATAAAGAACAGGCCTCCAGCAGACACCAATATGAAAGCGACTCACATTGTCAGTCCTGACGCACTCGCGCTTGTTCGGCTCGGACTTCGAGATGCATCCGATCCGAGAATAGCGAACACGGTGAAGGCAATCGACAAGTTGTTGCGCGTCGAAACACCTGCCGGTCCTTCATGGCACAGATATAACGACGACGGCTACGGCGAGCACGAAGATGGCACACCCTTTGACGGCACCGGAGTAGGTAGAGCATGGCCTCTTCTTACTGGAGAGAGAGCGCACTACGAACTCGCGAAAGGAAATAAGGCCGTCGCCGAGAAGCTTTTGAAGGCGATGGAATCGTTCGCTGGCGATGGCGGACTTCTCTCGGAACAAGTATGGGATTCACCTGACATTACGGAGAAAGAGCTCTTCTTCGGTCGCCCTTCAGGGTCTGCAATGCCGCTTGTCTGGGCGCATGCTGAATACATCAAGCTTGTGAGGTCGCTTGAAGATGGCGCGGTCTTCGATAGGCCGCCACAGACCGTGCAAAGATACATCAAGGAAAAACATCCGTCCGCCTTTGCGTCGTGGAGATTCAATCATAAAATAAGATCTATAAAAAATGGGTTGAAACTGAGAATAGAAGCTCTCGCCCCCGCGGTTGTTCATTGGTCGTCCGATGAATGGAAAAATGTCCACGACACGCGGACCAACGATACCAAGCTCGGGCTTCACGTCGCGGATATCGACTTTTCAGAAGAGAACGAAGGCGGAAAAATTTTGTTTACTTTCTATTGGAGAGAGTCGAATAACTGGGAAGGAACAAACTTCGCAGTTTCAATCGAATAAGGAGATAATGAAATGAAAATAGGACTTATAGGTTTAGGTAAAATGGGAGCCAATATGGCAAAAAGGCTCCTTCAGGGGGGACATAAAGTAGTTGGCTTTGACAGAGACCCTCAGGCGGTGAAAAAGATCGTTGAAGACGGAAATGAAGGAGCGAGTTCAATAGATGATCTGCTTAAGAAACTTCCCGATCCGAAGATAGTCTGGATAATGGTGCCGGCTGGGAAGCCCGTTGACGACACGATAGACCTTCTAATCCCCAAGCTTAAAGCGGGAGACGTGCTCATCGACGGAGGAAATTCTTACTACAAGGATTCGGTCCGCCGGGCGAAGAAGCTTTCAGATCATGGCATTAGCATGATTGACGCCGGTGTGAGCGGAGGAATATGGGGTCTGAAGGAAGGCTACAGTATGATGGTTGGAGGAGATGCCAAGGCTGTCAATCTATTGAAGCCGGTTTTCGAAACTCTCGCTCCCGGAAAAGAAAAGGGGTGGGGGCACGTCGGACCAAGTGGCTCCGGCCATTTTGTTAAGATGGTTCATAATGGAATTGAGTATGGTCTAATGGAAGCCTATGCCGAGGGTTTCGAGCTCCTCAGGAAGAAAAGCGAATTTGACCTCGACCTTCACCAGATAGCGGAGGTGTGGCGGTTCGGAAGTGTCGTGAGGAGCTGGCTCCTCGATTTGACGGCCGACGCTCTTAAGAAGGACCAGGATCTCAAAGACGTCGCCCCGTTTGTCGCCGATTCAGGCGAAGGGCGATGGACCGCTTTTGAAGCGATAGATCTTGGCGTGTCACTTCCCGTCATAACTCAGTCACTTTATGAAAGATTTTCGAGTCAGGATACAGAGGAATTCGGCGGGAGACTCCTGGCGATGATGAGGCACGAATTTGGCGGACACGCCGTCAAGGAGGGAAATTAATATGAATTCAAAAAGAATCCCTCCATATCTGCTCGTGATCGTCGGAGGTACCGGCGACCTGGCGCGGAGGAAACTTCTCCCAGCCATCTGCAAGCTTCGGGAAAGGCATCTTTCGGAATTCCTACTCATCGGGGCGGGGACCGGCAAGAAACATAATGACGAGAGTTACCGAGACTTCGTAGCGAGGTCTGCCGAAGAGGAAGGCCTCGATATGAACGTGAGGACCGAATCATTCGATTGGGTTTATTACCACTCTGTCGGAGGCGGATCACTGGAAGAATACAAGTCGCTTTCCGACAGGATATTGGAACTCGAAAAGAAATCGAATTTAACTGGCAATAGGATATTCTATCTCGCAGTCCCGCCATCAGTATTTCCCAACGCTATCAAGAATCTCGGCGAGGTCGGACTTAACAAGAGCCAGGGAGATATCAAACTCGTTGTCGAGAAACCGTTCGGACAGGACCTCCAGTCCGCGCGCGAATTGAACGCGCTGGTGCACAACTACTTCAATGAATCGCAGATATATAGAATCGACCATTATCTCGGCAAAGAAACAGTTCAGAACCTGATCGCTTTCCGCTTCAGCAACGCTATGTTTGAATCGCTGTGGAACAGAGACCGTATCGAACGTGTCGAAATAACCGTCGCAGAGACTGTTGGCGCGGAACACAGGGGTGGATACTATGACAGGGTCGGCGCACTCCGCGACATGATTCAGAATCACCTCACACAGATTACGACGCTCACCGCGATGGAAGTGCCGACGGCGCTCGAGGCGGACGCGGTTCGCCACGAGAAGGTCAAGGTGGTGAAGGCGATTTCGCCGATCTCTCCCGACAACGTCGTTTTCGGTCAGTACATGCGCGGCGCGGTGGAGGGGAAGGAAGTGGAAGGTTACCTTGAGGAAGAAAGAGTCAGCCCCGATTCAAAGACGGAAACATATGTCGCGCTGAAACTCAACATCTCGAACTGGCGCTGGCAGGGAGTCCCATTTATCCTCCGGACCGGAAAAAGAATGTTTAAGGGAATAACCGAAGTCGCGATAACATTCAGGCGTCCTCCGGTTTCAATTTTCCGACAATTCTCAATCAGGGATATCCAGCCGAATAAATTGATCATGACTCTCCAGCCCAATGAAGGCTTTGACCTCTCCTTCAAGGTGAAAGAACCGGGCGACGCTTACAGACTTTCCACCCAGCGACTCCATTTCCAGTACGGAGAGGTGTTCGGCAGAATACCGGACGCCTACGAAACTCTTCTCCTCGATGTCTTGAGAGGAGACCAGACGCTGTTTGTGCGTGCTGATGAGGTTGAAGCTTCATGGGAGCTTTACACTCCGCTGCTGTCACAAAAGTTCGATGTGCATAAATACGCGTCGGGCACTTGGGGACCAGTCGAAGCTGAAAGGCTGCTGGAAGGAGAAAAGTGGTCAACGTTATGAGAGGGGAACTGAAAAGATTCCCAAATCTTGACGAACTAAGCAAAGCCGCGGCAGCGAACATGGCCAGCCTGATCGAAGAAGCTGTCGGAAAAAGGGGAAGCTGCTCAATCGCTCTTTCAGGAGGCAACACCCCGAGGACACTCCACCATCTCCTCGCCACTCGTCACCGCGACGAAATCCCTTGGGGTTCAGTTCAAATTTTTTTCGGTGATGAACGGTACGTGCCTCACTCCGACAAAAGCAGTAATTATCTGATGGCTAAGGAGACGCTGCTGGATCTTGTCCCGATTCCAGAAGCAAACATCCATGCAATTCGGACGGATCTGTCCGGGCCGCAGAAGGCAGCCGCGACATACGAGAGGACACTCAGAAAGTTTTTTCAAGATGTTGGGAGCACATTCGATTTGCTCCTCCTCGGAATGGGTAAGGAGGGGCACACAGCTTCACTTTTCCCGCATTCGAAAGCTTTGGATGAGTGTCGCAAATGGGTGATGGCTGTCGATGTCCCGGCGACCCCATCCAAGCGGATCACGACTACCTATCCTCTCCTCAATAGGTCGGCGTCAATATATTTTCTAGTAACCGGCAGCGACAAGACTGCTGCGTTGCGGGAAGTTCTGGACAGTGAAAGTGATTACCACATCTTCCCGGCGAGGGGAATTGAATCGGTCAATGGCAGGCTTGTCTGGTGGGTTGATTCGTCGGCTTATCCGGTCGATATAGCCTGAGAGCTAGAAGTGTGACGAACCGCACGCCAGTAGGGGCTTTCTTGCGATTGTCCTACCCCCCTTTTCCTCTGATTTTGGCACTGTTTCGTTGGAAAAGCCCACCAAATTTTTAGTGTAATCGAGTCCCCTGCTGAAATTTTATAAGTTTCGCAAAATCAATAGGTTAGCGTCTTGACTTTTCCGAAGCTTTTTGTTATTATTTTTAGAATTTCAGCGGAGGTTTATTGGCAAAAAAG
>JAJYGB010000371.1 GCA_021785235.1 Bacteroidota bacterium | reverse complement strand
GAAGCCGCCGACGTCGCGAAACAAATCGGCTACCCGATTCTAGTAAAAGCGGCCGCAGGGGGCGGCGGAAAAGGGATGCGGCTGGTGAATGAAGAGAGTGAGCTCGAATCGAGCCTTCTCGGAGCACAGTCGGAAGCCAAGTCCGCCTTTGGAGACGGAAGGATCTTCATAGAAAAATATGTGCGCGGACCGCGTCACATTGAATTTCAGATCCTCGCGGACCGGCATGGCAACGTGGTCCATCTTTTCGAGAGAGAATGTTCTATCCAGAGGCGTCACCAAAAAGTCGTCGAGGAAACTCCTTCGACGGTATTGACTCCTTCAATGCGCGAAGAAATGGGCAAAGCCGCCGTCGACGCGGCCAGAGCGTGTGGTTACACGAACGCGGGGACGGTCGAGTTCATTTATGGTGATGACGGGAAATACTACTTCCTGGAGATGAACACCAGGCTGCAGGTGGAGCATGCGATAACTGAGTTGACGACGGGACTAGATATTGTCCGAGAACAGATCCGGATCGCCGAGGGTGAAGCGATTTCGTTGAAACAGGAATCTGTGACAAGGAGAGGTCACGCCATAGAATGCCGCATTTACGCCGAAGATGTCTACGGGAATTTCCTTCCCGACACAGGCACGCTAAATATGATCCGTGAACCGGTTGGAAACGGCGTCCGTGTAGATTCCGGCGTCGAGGCAGGAAGTGAGATATCGGTCTTTTACGATCCTATGATAGCGAAGCTCAGCGTCTGGGATGATACTCGTGAGAATGCGATTTTCAAGATGATAAGGGCTCTTGACGATTATGTGGTCGCGGGCGTGAAGACCACAATACCGTTTTGCAGCTTCGTGATGAAAAGCCATCCGTTCCGCTCAGGCAAATACTCTACGCACTTCGTTCAGGAAAACTGGAAAGTTGAAGAGATGGAGCGCTCATCTTTGAGTGAAGATGTGTTCAACAGAGCGCTTGTCGTGGCGGCCAGCAAGCTGCAAGAAAAGAGTCTCATTTCCGGGAGAACGCAGGGAAATGGGAAGAAGCATTCACCCTGGCTCGACGGGAGGTATGATAGCTGATGCCTGCGATCGTGATAGATGGAAAGACCATCAGCTTTAAGACGGATGGAAAGAATATCCTCGTCGATGGAAGGGAATTCCAATATGAACTGATTCGGGAAGAGAAGAACAGACTTCTTGTTAAGCTGGGGGAGGGGGTCGAGGAGATAATTTACTCAGGTAATGGCGAGGGGATCGAAGTGATTACATCTAACGGAATCGTACGGATGGAAGTGTTGAGCGACCGTGATCTTCTCCTGAGGAGCCTTGAGTCAACCGACTCGGCGCGACACAGTCACTCGGAGATTAAGGCGCCGATGCCGGGGCTCGTGGTGAAAGTCTTTGTAGCTGAGGGGGAAAAAGTTAAGAAGGGGGCAAAACTCATTATTCTCGAAGCGATGAAGATGGAGAATGAGATACGGACAGCGGCAGACTCTGAAGTTGCCGAATTGCTTGTGCACGAGGGGCAAATCGTCGAAAAAGATCAAACAATCCTAAGACTTAAGTAAAAAAACACCCGACATCCAGTTTCTGAGGAACTTTTTAGATTTTCCTGCATTGAAATGGATGACGTATGAAATTATATTAATGTCGAGGTTTCGAAGGAGACTACAGAGAGGTGGTTTCCCGCCGCGCTTAATTTACAACAAGCGGTTTCAGCAGTCTTGATCGGACGATTTCGAGACCCGGCATCGAGAACAATGGAAAAAATCAGGGACTGACTTGTTGTTGCAGTTCCAGTGATAACTAAGTACAAGAAAAATTGTTGATTCTTTTGCTGACGATTAACGATTCATTTTGCATTGCAGTCTGTATCTCGACCGGGAAAAGAGTGAAGATGGTATGCCGAGGTGCGTGTTAGTGCGTTGCCACGACTTGCATTCATGCCAGAATCATACTCCACTTGGTCGGCAATCTATTAACGAGTCCGACTGTACACGCGACGTGTTCGTCTTTGCGGACGGCAGGTTGCAGGCGGCTCGAACCACCCAGGGCTGTATGCCATCCCGAGATCAGCGGGAGCGGCGATTTTCTATCAGCATCTTGGTTGCCTGATGATCCTCAATTGCTCGATGTCGAATGCGACTGAAGAGCATTTCTATATAAAGTAAGTACAAGGCCGCGATCCACTGTTGATGAGAAGCGCGGCAGCGATTGAGCATATTGTATCTAAAAATCAGGTAAGCAGCTGATGGAACCAAATCTACAAAGCGGAAAGCAGGAAGAGCACGCCCCTTATTTCTTGAAATGGAGATGGTGGCGTCCACTATACTATTTGTACTTCGCCGGAATTGTTGCGGCGATGGTTTTTCTCTATAATGCGAGACAGAAGAATCAAGTTTCGACGATCCAACCTGCCGTCGCCGCTGGTAATCACCCCGTCGTAGCAGCCAATTCGAGTCAAGCTTCGGTTGGAACGAGCGAAATTTCGCAACCATCTCAGGGGACTCACGGAAAAAAGGTATCGGCACCAGCCAAGAATGTTGAAGAGGCGAAAGAAGACAAAGAAGCGCCAAAGACTACGGCCCTCCCAGCATCCGATGCCCAATTCGCGAGCCTAATTTCCCCTCCTGCTTCGATGATCGCTAAAGGGAAAGGCCTCTTCATGAATGACTGCGTCGCCTGCCACGGCGCGAACGGTGAAGGGGATGGCCCAGCTGCCGCGGCTCTCAAGCCGAAGCCCCGCAACTTCCATTCCGCTAAAGGATGGATAAACGGACGCATGGCATCAGGGATGTTCAAAACGTTGACCGATGGAATCCCCGGAAGTCCGATGCCCCCTTTCAGCTCTATATCAATTAAAGATAGACTCGCCATCATAAGCTACATCAGGTCATTCAAAGGATTTCCCAAGGAAACAAAAGCCGATGTTGAGACGCTCGCTAAAATGGTCGCTCAGTCGGGCAATTCTGCGGCTGGAGATGACTAGGCTTCTCATCGGCACATCACGCGTTGTGGGGAAGAGCTGATTCTCGTATGGTGATGATTCTGTTGACGAAACGATGAGCGATGACATACATAGTAAGAAAAGTAAGAAAGTAGGAATCCTTTTTGAGAGGACGAAGATGACAAAGATTCTAAAAACAGTTTTGATACTTGCGGCGATCGGTTTCATTGTAAATCCGGCGAAGAGCCTGTTTGCCGAAGATGTCGGGCATCCGAACGTCGGAATTGTCCAGCAGCTCGGGAAGACAATTGATATGAATCTCACTTTTAAGGACGAGCAGGGCAACCCGATAACGCTTGCTCAAATTTCGGACGGGAAACCGTTGATTATCGATCTCGGATATTATACTTGTCCCGGCATATGCGACAGGGTGTTCGGCGGTATACAGCAGGTAGTCGAGAAAATGAAAGACATGCCCGGCAAAGATTACAGGATAGCTACGATAAGTTTTGACCCGAACGACACTCCCAAGCGTGCTCGCCAGAAAAAGGAAGAGTACGTTAGGATGGCGAGGCGGCCAATCCCTGCCGACGCATGGAGGTTCCTTACCGGGGACAGCGTGACAATCCATAAGCTGACAAATGAAGTAGGTTTTTATTTTATGAGGGATGACCGTGATATGTTCACGCATCCCACGGCGCTCATCTTCGTGAGCAAAGAAGGGAAGATCGCGAGGTACATTTACGGGACGACGTTCACACCCATCGATGTGCAGATGGCGATAATGGAGGCGGCGAACAATTCATTCGCGCCGATAATCGGAAGTGTGTTGAAGGTTTGTTTCAGCTACGACGCTGCGGGCTCCGGATATTCTTTCGATGCTCTTTCAGTCGTAGGGTGGGGAACCACTATATTCATGCTCGCATTCATCATATTCCTGATGACGACAAAGCGACTCAAGAAAGCAAAGGCCAAGGGAGGAAATTGAGAAATGGCTGATATTGCATTACCCCCGCAGGACATTCCTGTCGTAGAGGGGAGTTACCTGGAGAATACAGGAAAGCACAAGGGGCTGGCCGCCTGGCTCCTTTCGACAGATCATAAGCGAATAGGCATTATGTACATGATAATGCTGTTCAGCTTCTTTTCCGTCGGTGTCGTGCTCGGCATTCTGCTCCGTCTGGAAATGATCTCGCCGGGCGGCAAGCTTTTCCCGCCGCAAGTTTATAACGCGCTCTTCACACTTCACGGCGTTATAATGATTTTCCTGTTCGTCATCCCGGGCATCCCCGTGACGCTCGGCAATTTCTTCCTACCGCTTCAGATCGGCGCGAGGGATGTTGCTTTTCCAAGACTGAACCTCTTCTCCTTCTACTTGTACATAATAGGAGCTGCGGTGATTTTGACGGCTCTGTTCGTAAACGGCCTTCCGGACACCGGCTGGACCTTCTATGTACCATACAGCCTTAGGACGACCACAGGTGTAACGATAGCAGTCTTCGGCGTTTTCATCGTAGGTTTCTCGTCGATTCTCACCGGTATCAACTTTCTTACAACTATACACCGCTTGAGGGCGCCCGGCATGACGTGGTTCAAAATGCCGCTTTTTGTTTGGGCGCTGTACGCTACCTCCTGGGTCCAGATTATTGCGACGCCAGTTCTTGCTATTACGCTTCTGCTCATCGTAATTTCACGCGTTTTCGGAGTCGGTATTTTTAACGCCGCTGCTGGTGGCGATCCGGTCTTGTACCAGCATCTGTTTTGGATAT
>JAJYGB010000420.1 GCA_021785235.1 Bacteroidota bacterium | reverse complement strand
GTTGACAGAAGCAAAGGCGATGGTCAAAGAAACCGAGCGGAACGCTGAGAGCCGTACCCGAGCTTTCCTGGTGCTGGGAGGACTCGGCGTCATCGTAGCAGTCGCTCTGGCAGTATTCATGAGCCGGACCATATCATCCTATGTACAGGATCTCAAATCGAGGGAGTTGGCTCTTGCGCAGGCCAATCGGACCTTGAAAATGCTGAACAAATGTAACGATGCTGCAATCCATGCCATAGATGAGCCTCGACTCCTCGAAGACATATGCCGAATAATCGTCGACGATGGAGGTTACAAGATGGCCTGGATAGGTTACGCCGACGATGACAAAAATAAGTCCGTCCGACCGATGGCATTTGCGGGCGAGGGCGGGGATTACATCGAACATGCCAATATCTCCTGGGGGGATAACGAAAGAGGGCATGGGCCGACGGGAACAGCAATCAGGACCGGCGAGATCGTAATCGCACGGGATACGTCGATTGAGCCGGGTTATGAACCATGGAGATACCGTGCCAGGGAGATGGGGTATCGCTCTTCGGCTACAATGCCGCTCAAGGATGGTGACAGAGTGTACGGAGCTCTGATGGTGTATTCAGTAACTGTGGACGCCTTTGATGCTGAAGAAACCCGGTTGCTCAGTGAGATGGCGGATGATACGGCTTACGCGACGGCGGCGCTGCGCGTACAGAACGCCCGTGTGCAGGCGGAACGAAAGGCGCGCGAATCTGCCAATTATGCACGAACCCTGCTGGAGGCAAGCCCAGACCCCATGGTAGCTATCTCACCATCAGGGAAGATAACCGACGTCAATAAGGCTACCGAAGAGGCGACCGGTAGATCGCGCGCTGTACTCGTCGGGACTAATTTTGCCGATTATTTCGTCGACCCTGCTAGAGCCAACGCTGGACTTAAGGAGACGATGGTGAAAGGATCCATTCGGAATTATCCGCTTGTAATCCGGCATGAATCGGGAGACTCAATCGGTGTGCTCTGCAATGCCAGTGTTTACCGGAATGATGACGGCGAAATGCAGGGTGTCTTCGGCGTGGCGCGCTACGCCAGACACGTCGAGGTGACAGGGGATGCTGGAACTGACAGGGATGAGGAACATATCTTAGGTTTATCAGGCGCGTATCGAAGGTGACTAGATGGAGCTTTGGTATCGACAGCTCTTTCACGCCTCTTCCCGCGATAAGAATTCGACCGCTGTTGGGGTTTTAAACTGAAAGAGGTCGCAGGGTTTCAATCTGCGACCTCTGTGGAATTCAAGATCCAAAGTCGCCCGCCGCGTATGACTATACCGGGCGGACGGCAGCGATTCAATCAGCTTTCATTTCGCCTAGAGATTTTCTGATTATTTCTATTCCTTCATCTACTTCCGGTTCGCTCAGATTAAGCGGCGGCCTGAATCGAATCGTGCGCTCCCCGCAGCCGATAAGGAGGAGCCCCTTGTCGAAGACTCTCTGCCGGAGTTCTAGTCTCTTATCCGGCGACGGCATATCGAAGGCGCAGAACAGGCCACGCCCGCGGGCATTGACGACAATCGAAGGGAACTCCTGTTCCACTTCGGAAAGTTTCGCGAGAAGGTAGTCACCGACCTTTGCCGCGTTGTCGACTAGTTTTTCTTCGCTGATAATCTGCAGGTATTTGGTGAACCGCACCATGTCGGTGAGATTTCCGCCGAAAGTGCTGTTCAGCCGTCCGGGGGTCGTGAACACATTGTCTTCAACTTCCTTGAACTTGTTCCCGGCAAGAACACCGCACACCTGGGTCTTTTTACCAAACGAGATCGCATCCGGCTCGATGAAATGCTGGTGAGCCCACATTTTACCTGTCAGGCCGATCCCAGTTTGGACTTCATCCATGATCAGTATGATATCGTTTTCCGTGCAGAGTTCGCGTACTCGCTCGAAAAATTCCTTCCGGAAATGATTGTCGCCTCCTTCGGCCTGGATCGGTTCGACGATCAGGGCGGCCAAATCCTTCCCAAACTCGACTACTGCCTGCTTGAGCTGGTTGATGGCAATCTCTTCCTCGTGCTTGACGAAACTAATGTTCTCGGGTGAAAGCGGAAACCTCATAGCGGGGTTATGAATCCGGGGCCACCGGAACTTCGGGAAGTATTTTGTCTTGATCGGGTCTGTGTTTGTGAGTGAAAGTGTGTACCCGGTTCTGCCGTGGAACGCCCTCCTGAAATGGAGAATTTTCATTCGGTCTTCATCGTTCTCGGAGCGGTAAAAGCCGGATTTGAGGTTTTTTCTCATTCTGTAATCGAAAGCGGCCTTCAGGGCGTTTTCAACGGCGAGGCCTCCTCCCTCGATAAGAAATGCGTGCGGAAGATAGTCGGGTATGGCCACTCTCGAAAACGTGTCCATGAACTCCGCCATCTCGACCGTGTACGAATCCGAACTGGAAGGCTTGTGCACCGATACTCGCGCGAGGCGTTCAAGAAAATCCGGCGTCGTCATTTTCGGATGATTGAAGCCGACCGGAGACGATGCAAAGAAGGTGAAGAAGTCGAGGAAATACTTCTTCCTTCTGGAGTCGAAGACATACGATCCTTTGCTTCGCTTCAGGTCGAAGATAACGTCGAACCCGTCGACGAGTATGTGCTTGCGGAGCACGTCCATCACATTTTCCGGGGTTATACCGGCCGAGTAGGCTATTGAGCCTGCGCTTACATCATGCTCTTTCTCGTGGCTGCCCGCGGCTTTCATCCTTGTTTCGTTCATTGTCATAAATCACCTTTTGGGAGTTTAGTTTTTACCCCGACTAACCTTTGGGGCGTCTGAGTATGTGTCTATTTGTGCTCTCTGCAGCTTGTCGCTGTAATCGACGTACACGGTTTTCATTTCCGTGAAGAAGTCGAAAGCGCTCGCACCGCCTTCGCGGTGGCCGTTCCCGGTCTGTTTGACCCCGCCGAACGGCATGTGAGTCTCCGCGCCGATCGTCGGCGCGTTTATGTATGTGATGCCTGCCTTGATGTCCCGTATCGCTTTGAAGGCGTAGTTTATGTTCTTTGTATAGACAGCCGAGCTTAGCCCGTAGACCGTCCCGTTCAATATCTCTATGGCTTGCTCTATCGAGTTGGCTTTCATGACGGAGAGGACCGGCCCGAATATCTCTTCCCGGGCAATCGTCATATTGGGTGTGACGCCGGCGAAGATCGTGGGCTTGTAGAACCACCCTTTGTCGAGATCTCCGCCCCTTGCCGCCTCGCCTCCCAGGACGAGCCTCGCACCTTCCTTTTTCCCGATTTCTGTGTACGAGTGGACTTTCTCTCTCTGCGCTTCGTTCACGCAGGGACCGACTTCCACGGACTCGTCAAGCCCGTTGCCGAGCTTCAGCCTGGAGGCCCTTTCGACGAGCATGTCCAGAAACTTATCGTGGATCTTCTCGTGGAGCACCAGCCGGCTTGTTGCGGTGCACCGCTGGCCGGTCGTTCCGAAAGCTCCCCAGAGGATGCCATCGAGTGCCAGTTCGAGGTTGGCGTCGTCCATAACAACCTCGGCATTCTTGCCGCCAAGTTCGAGGGAAACTCTCTTCAGAGTTTTTGACGCGACCTCGGATATCTTTTTGCCGACAGCGGTCGAACCGGTGAAGCTGATAAGTTCGGTATCTTCATGTTCGACGATCGCCATGCCGACCTCGTTGCCGCCGCCATGCACAATGTTGATGACACCTTCGGGGACTCCAGCCTCCACGAGTATTTCGACCAGCGTGGCCGCTGTCTTCGGAGTGTCGGATGCGGGTTTGAAAACGATCGTGTCGCCTGAGACGAGAGCAGGGAAGATCTTCCAAGTCGGGATCGCCATCGGGAAATTCCACGGGCTGATTACGCCGGCTACGCCGACCGGTACCCTCATGGACATCGCGAATTTGTCCCGGAGTTCGCTCGGCGCGGTCACTCCGAACATCCTGCGTCCCTCACTTGCGGAGTAGTAGGCGGTATCGATCCCTTCCTGAACGTCGCCGCGCGTCTCGACGAGAACTTTTCCCATCTCCCGGGTCATTTCCCTCGCCAGTTCTTCCTTGCGCGCGACCATGATGTCGCCTGCTCTCTTTACAATGTCGCCTCTTCTCGGTGCGGGGTAGAGGCTCCACTCCCTGTATGCCTGTTTTGCCGCGTCGACGGCGGCGTCGACGTCCCTCTTATCGCTTTTTGGGAATATTCCTACGATATCGTCCCAGTCGGCAGGATTCCGGTTCTCGAAAGTCCTTCCCGACACGGCGTCTGTTTCCTTCCCGCCGATGAAATTTCTGAATGCTTTTGGCATTGTCGACTCCTGGTTGTACGGAACGGGGAAAAAATGAGGCCATCAGCGAACCTCGGATGGACTCACGCGGGCGGAATTCGGTTTGCCTTCCGTTGCGAAGCGTCCATTGTAAGCTCGAGTACTAATCGTCATCAGTGACCCGTTCCGTTTAGTTTGGACTGAAGAATAATATGATTGAAAGTATAAGAATTAAAATCGGCAGCAGCGAGAAGAACAGCACATAATGGAGCGGCCTGCTGAGAAGGAGCTCGTCATCATGGAAAAGATGTTTGCTTACCAGATGAGAGCCAGCTATGGATGCGCTGCCCGCAAATACTATCAAGGTGATCGACTTGAGAGGACCCATCGAAAATTTAAGAAAAGTGATTTGCGCCGCCATTGGCAGTGTCAAACCTACCAGGAGCCCGTAGAAGCCGGGGAGCCACACCAA
>JAJYGB010000101.1 GCA_021785235.1 Bacteroidota bacterium | reverse complement strand
GAAAAGTTCGGCATCAAGATGATGTCGATCGGGTTCCTCGTCGACACTGAAACGCCCATGATCTGGCGGGGCCCGATGGCAAGTGGCGCCGTGAAACAATTTCTTACGGACGTCGTCTGGGATGACTTGGACTACATGATTTTCGATCTTCCCCCTGGAACCGGAGATGTTCAGCTTACGCTCGTTCAGACAATTCCGTTGACCGGAGCGGTCATAGTCACGACTCCCCAGGATGTTTCACTGGCGGACGTACGTCGAGGCGTGCGCATGTTCCAGAAAGTGAACGTGCCGATAATGGGGGTCATCGAAAATATGAGCTATTTCATCTGCTCGCACTGCGGACATCGCGAGGAGATATTCAGTCATGGCGGCGGTAAGAAGACCGCCGAGGCATTCGGTGTCCCCTTTCTGGGTGAGATTCCTCTCTATACGCCTATTCGGATCGGCGGCGATACCGGCAGGCCAATCGTGCTTTCGGAGCCGGAGTCGGAACAGGCGCAAATGATACAGATGGTTTCGCGAAAGCTTGCCGCGCAGATCAGTATCACAAATATGTCGGCCGCTAAGAAGCCAAAAATCGAAATAGCGATGTGATTATATGATAGACTCCTCTGAAGAGGTCGTCGGGAAGATCAAGGAAGTCCTCGTTGAAGCAAACAGGTTTCTTGCCATAGACAATGGCAGCGTGGAGTTTATCGAACTTGAACAAGACGGCATATTGCGAGTGAAATTCCACGGATCCTGTGCCGTTTGCCCATTGAGACCGATGACACTAAGGGCAGGGGTCGAAAGGGCCGTTCTCCTCAAAGTCGCCGAAGTCAAGCGCGTCGAGCTCACCTTAAATTAGTCCAAACCGGATTTGTTAATACGATTTGCTCCCCAAAAAATGCGGCAGTTAGTAATCCTGTGTCTGTAGTTCTAAGCCGGTAAGCTTTGAAATTCGCCTCAAAAAATATCCGCCTGAAAGCAGGGCGAATTTCGGGGAACGAGCGCTACTAAAGGGACAGGGGATCTAGTTCCTCGCATTTGTAATTCTTTATCGCAACCGTTCTGGCAGGGAATTTTTTCATTAGTTCATAGTTATGCGTCGCGAGGAGGACGGTGGTCCCTCCAAGATTTATTTTCCTCAGGAGACTCAGTATGTCGGCCGATGTTGTGGGATCAAGATTCCCGGTCGGTTCGTCGGCAAGGATGGCAATTGGATCCTTGGCGATGGCCCTCGCTATCGAAAGCCTCTGTTGCTCCCCTCCGGAAAGCTCTCCGATGGGAGAATTCTTTCTGTGAATTAGCCCTACCTGTGTCAAGGCTTGTGTCGCCTGCATCTTCATGTCGCGGCTGGAGTATCCCACAGCCTGCAAGGCAAAAGTCACATTGTCGTAAACGGACCGGTCATCAAGCAATTTGTAATCCTGGAATATTATTCCCAGTTTCCTGCGCAGCTGGTAGAGCTTCCTTTTCTTGACCGACGTGGATGCGAAATTGTCTATCCTCACGACGCCGGTTGTGGGCGCGAGATCCATGTAGAGGAGCCGCATAAGGGTAGTCTTTCCGCATCCCGTTTCTCCCACAATGTAAACGAACTCACCCTTCTGTATCGTGAGGTTGACGTCTGAAAAGATCAGGTGGTCGTCGAATGCGAATGCAACGTTGGTGCATTTAATCATGATCTGGTTTCACCAGCACAAAATGGACCCTTTCTGAACGATCGTTTGCCTCAAGCATGGTGAAGTCACCGGCGGCGAACCTTTCGTCAAACCCGGCCGCGGAGAACAACTTCCTGATGAGAGCGAGATCGTAAACAAACTCCCGGTGCACTTCTTCGATCACCCGCCCGTTTTTCTTCACCCGAACGTATGTCGTGTGTATCTTCGTCTTCGGGTCGTACAGCGACTTGCGATGGTAGAAAACACCTTTGTGCTTTCCTCGCTGGACAAAAAGAGAGGGCTCGTTAAGAGAGTTGGACTCGAGACTTGCGTCGAAGACAAAAACAGCGCCCGGCTTCAGATTTGCGTAAACGTTTCCGAAGAAACGCCCTAGCGCCGCGCTGGTTGGAATGTAATTTATGCTGTCGTAAACGCACACCGCGCGGTCGAACGACTCTTTCTGGGAATACGTCACCATGTCGTGGTGTACCAAACGCAATTTATCGCTCTTCCTGCGCGTGATTTTCTCCTTTGCCACTTTAAGCATGTCGCCCGAACTGTCTACGCCTGTCACGTCGTAGCCAAGTTTTGATAGTATAATCGATATGTTGGCAGTTCCGCAAGCGAATTCGCACAATTTCTCGCCCTGGATCCGTGATCTTCTCGACTCCTTGCCGGCAACGCGCATCAGCAATACCAGGTATTTTGCCCAACCGCGGTAATCCACTTCCTTCATCATGTGGTCATATACGACGGCTGAAGCGGAGTAAGGCGGAGCCTGTTCCGCATCCGATTCGAAAAGGTCCATCTGGTGAAGTTGAAAAGAAGGTTTCGTCGGGGCTCCCTTGTCTATTTCCTCGTTGCCTTCCTGTTTTTCGAAACGTCGAGTGCGAGCTTTATCGCTTCGATAGTGCTTGACGGGTTTGCAATCCCTTTCCCGGCAATGTCGAAGGCCGTACCGTGGTCGGGTGACGTCCTGATGATGGTTATGCCGGCGGTGAAATTGATGCCGGTGCTGAACGATCTCATCTTCAGCGGTATCAGCCCCTGGTCATGGTACATGGCGAATATGCCGTCGAACATCCCCTCGCGATAAGTGCCGAAGAACGCGTCGGCAGGGAATGGCCCTTCGGCGTCGATCTTCATCGAGTTGGCCTCCTGGATTGCGGGTTTGATTATTTCATTCTCTTCCTTGCCGATCAATCCATTTTCCCCGGCATGAGGGTTCAGTCCGAGTACCGCAATCTTCGGGGACTTGACGCCGAAATCCCTCTTTATCGAATTATTGAAGACCCCAAGCCTGTTAAGTATGCTCTCTTTCGTGAGAGCTTTTGAGACTTCTGAAATGGGGATGTGGATCGTGGCCAACGCTATCCTTGCGAAGCCGGAGACCATAATCATGATTGAACCGTGAGAGTTCGATAGCGTCGTCACCATCTCGGTCTGTCCGGGAAAAGCGTAGCCGGCTTGTCTAAGGGTCTCTTTTGATACCGGCGCAGTGACAATCGCGTCCGCTTCGTTATTGACGCAGAGCTGAACGGCTCTTTCGATTGCCCGCCCCGCCCAGAGGCCGCTCTCTTTTGTGAGTCTTCCCGGCTTTATCTTCTCGTTGAAATTCGGGCATATGTCGAGTATGGTTATTTCGCTTCGGCCCACCGCGTCCGAAAGAGAATCTACCTTAAGTATCTTCCTGCGAAGGGAATATTTGTCAGCGTAAAACTCGAAAGCCTTGTAAGGACCGACCAGCAGTGGCGTGCAGTTGGCTCGTATCGTCCGGCTAGCGGCGGATTTAAGCGCCACCTCCGGGCCGATTCCGTTGTAGTCACCGATGGTAATTGCAATTATACTCATGGATTCTCCGTTCGATACAGCTTGAATTCTCCGAAGTTTTGTTCCTTGAACACCAAGCTTCTTTTTAAATTGGTATAACTCCAGATCTCGTACGTCCCGTCGCTCCTGAACTCGCGGCTCACTCTTTCGGGTTTGCCGAAGAGGATGTAGGATTTGCCGCGGTCCGTCGCTGCACCGTTCCGGGTTCCAAGTGAACCGAACTGCTCGTATGCGTAGTCAGCTCTCGCATAGTATTCGGCTTCGAGCTCGTTGAAGCCTGTCAAAGGTGTCGGGTCATGAGATTTCCAAAACGTGTCGAACTTCGATCTGATTTCTGTGTCACTACCCGAGCTGATCTCCGAGAATGTGGAGTCTGGAATAATGTATTTTAAGAGTGAGAGAGCAAGCGTAAAGTTGCGGAGAGTCAGTGGCTTATCAAGCCACTGATATCGAAAAAGATATGAGACCACGCTTCCACCCCTGGATAGATTCAGCTCATAGCTTCCTTCGTTCAGGCTATCCATCTGCAGTTCAGCGACGTACGCCATCCGTGTCGAATCAGCCAGACCTGACAGATAAAACTCGTTTCCTTCGGAAACGGGTTTGAGACGCTCAGCATAACGAGCCGGAGCCGGAGCGTGCATGATCTCTCTCCCATCCATGGTCGCGAGGGAAATCGAAAGAGGGAGCGAATCGGTGGACTCTGTTAGAATGAGGATGTGAATGTTTGAAGGGAAGGGGGCCACGCTATCCCTGATGACAGGGTAATACCGGTTGTCCGACAGTGAATCAAGAAGCAAGACGTCGAGTATTCCGGATGAATCGGGTCCAGGAAAATGTCTTGTGAGTGCGGTGTTTAGATAGCTGATATTCTGAGCATCGTCACGTACCTCAGCACTCATTTTGTAGACGGATCGCGGCAAAGTGAGGGTGACGCAATCAGTGACACGTGTTGTATCGGACTGCGACTCCGCGAAAGTGTGCGCCGTTACGCGCTTCCTGTGGGACTGGTGGTAATTAATGCCTGCGACAGAGTCCAATGCATCGACCGAGAAGGAAAGACTTGCGGCGAACTGGGAAGAGGTGTCTCCCGATCTGGTGAAAATGATCTTGTTGAACGGGAGTGCATAAGCTGCGCAGATTGTGATACTGTCTCTGCTGGAACCGACTATCCAGGTCGAGAACGGTATTTTTTCTCTTGATTCGCCGGTCTGGGAGAATGCAGAACCGGCCGGGG
>JAJYGB010000436.1 GCA_021785235.1 Bacteroidota bacterium | reverse complement strand
TAATGATGCCGTACTACGCGTACCAGACGCTTAGTTTAGCCATCTTCCTTGCCACGCTGATACTCTTCCTGGTGAGGGCGCCGTTCCGTCTTGCCCGACGGAGGAGAAAATCCGGGGTGAATGAAGAACGCCTCCCGCCATATTCCGGGTCGAGGCGCGCTTTCCTGAAGAAGGGAGCAATAGGTCTCGGAGCTTATACGTTCGTGGGTTCCCTCCACAGCATTTACACGAGGGAGGATTATAGGATCGACCGCGTCACTCTACCCGTGAAGAATCTCCCGCCGCAGCTGGAAGGTTTGACCATTTCGATGATAAGCGACATCCACTCCGGGATGTATATGCTGGAAGACGATATGTTCAAGTACACCGAAGCGGTCAATGGATTGGGCGCGGACATGATCTTCATCCCCGGTGATTTCGTTACAAGCAAGAACAGCGAGATGATCCCGTTTGTAAAGGCTTTTTCCGGGCTTAAATCAAAATACGGAACCTACACTTGCCTGGGCAACCACGATTTCTTCGCCAACCCGGACTACATCACCGGGCAGCTGCGCGAAAACGGCATGAATGTGCTGCGCAACGAGACGGAGGAGCTCGAAATCAAGGGCGCGAAGTTGATGCTTTCAGGCGTCGACGACGGTAGACACGCCAACTTCACCAAAGTCGCTTACGAGGCTGGTTCGTTGAATACTGCCAGGATCCTTCTCTGTCACAAACCGTATTTTTTCGAGAGAGCCGTCGCTGGCCAGTTCAACGTAATGCTCAGCGGTCACACTCACGGCGGACAAATTGTCCTCGCGGATATTCTCGGAGTCAAGATAACTCCCGCCGCGCTGGCCTCGCCATATATATCAGGACGATATAAGATGGGCGATTCCCTGATGTACGTCAGCCGCGGAATCGGCACCGTCGGGTTGCCCGTTCGCGTCAATTGCCCTCCTGAGGTAACGCTGTTCACGCTCAGGAGCAAAGTTTGAACGGAATGAATATTTTAAAATAAATGCGACTAATCGGCAGGCTTTTCGTATTCGCATCGTCGCTGTTCATCGTGCTCTACGGCGTTCTTCCGGCCTTTTTCAAGCTCGAGGGGGATTTCATCGCGAGTTTCGTTGTCGGCCGCAGCTTACTTAACGGTACCGATCCCGTCATCTTCTATCGCTTCCCTCTTTTTCAAAGACTGGTAGATCTGAGCGGGCTCGGGAATGGCATCTTCTCATACGTGACGAATACGCCTTCGTCAATTGTGACAAATGCACTTTTCGCGATACCGCCTGCGTCGGTAGCACGATTCCTGCTTGCAGCGGTAAACGTTTTGGCGCTGGTGCTCCTCGTGCACGTTACGGCAAAGGTGGCCCGGACTTCAAACAGGACGGCATATATAGTTTTCCTGAGCTCGTCCTTCGCGCTTGCGTCGAGCTTCCAGTCGAGCCAGCCATTTGTAATTCTGACTCTCCTTTACGTCCTGGCTTTATACGCATTCTCCATCAACAAAAACGCAGCCTGCGGGGCGTTTCTCGGCCTGGCTTTCCCGTTCAGTCCATTTACCGCGATTCCCGCCGTTCTTCTACTCCTTTCGGCGAAGTGGAGAGCATTTGCATACTTTGTCGTGACCGCTGTCGCAATTCTCGGCCTTACATATATCGTCGTCGGCCAATCAACGCTCATCTACTATGTCCAAAGGATACTCCCCGCATACATGAATGGAAGGATATCCAATCCATTTTCAAGTTCCTATCAAACCGCCTGGTCATTCTTCAGAAGACTTTTCCTTTACAATCAGACTCTCAATGGCCACCCGCTAATCAATTCGACAACGGCGTACCTGGTCGCCTCATCGGTCTTCAAAGCGTCGGTCGTCGTCCCCGCGGCGTATTTCTTTTACAAGGGAATAAGTCTCGGCAAACCCCGTGAGGCTCTCGCGGCGGCCTCGTTCCCGATAATCTTTCTGGCGCCGACCGCAACATCGGCCCAGCTTATCATCCTGGCTCCCGCGATCGTGATACTCGTTCAATCGGCACTTGATGAAGGGCAGAGGAGGACTGCCTGGGCCTTCATGATGCTGTATGCTGCTGCCTGCCTCCCAATTTTTTCTTTTCTCGAGGAGTATCTCAAGATTTCAGATCCTTTTACCGACTACGAAGGATTCCTGCTGCTTTTCGCCATTTACATTCTCTATCTCGTTTTCCAGAGACGCATCGTACCCGCCCATCTGCGGGCAGCCCGCGTGGGCCTGACCGCAATAGTAGTTGCCGCGGTCAGCGTTACGCTCTATCTGGGTGAGCGCGTAGTCCAACCCTCTTCCCTGCTTCCAATAAGGCCCGCACTCGAAGGGTCGGCACTCGAGGAAATCGGTTTCAGCCCGGGTTTCCGAAACGGGAAACTGACTTACATCGGCTACGATTCGGCATCCACGAATTTCGCCCCGCATGGAATCGACCTTGGACAATTATCCGGACACAATATCTTCAAGTACAGCTCAGATCAGAGCGGCCGCACTTACGCCATGGAGACAATTGAAAACGGCGCGGACGTGTCATATTTTCGGACCCACGGTGACGAAGCCAGGGTTGACGGGCGTCATGTGTCGGTGAGCCGGGATGGAGACTACGGAGCGTTCATGAGAAACGGGAGAATATACATTTTGGACCTCGATCCACGGTCCATTTCGCCAATCGATACTCTCTCTCTCCTCCCATACAAGATTAGCCGCTGCTCTTTCAACAGCGGTGTGGATAACGAGCTTGTGTTCCTCATAGATTCCTTAAACTCATCTTATTCGATCGCGACGTATAATTTATTCAGTCGTAAGATGACGACCCGCGCGGTTCCTTTTCAGATCTCCCTTATTTGCTCGGATGGTACAGACTGCTACGTGACACAGGATGTCGCGGATTCGACGAAACTATGGTTGATGGCCGCAAACGCCGATCCCACGGAGCTGCTGGCGCTGCGCGGAAACATATATGATATCGTCGTCCTGGATCACTCGCTTTATTTGTCATCCGACTTCGGGCGCGGATTGGACTACCCCACCATATACAAATACATGAAAGAAGCCGCGACGCCACTGGGCCAGTGACTGTTCTTCAGACTACCTCCAACGCACACCCGCCAAAACCTTGATTTTATACGCACCCGCTGGTATATTTTCCTCAATGTCAAAAGAAACTACGGCTTCTGTTTCCGGGCTCATCTCAAAGGCGACCGAGGCGAAAGAAAAATCCGAAGCTCGGTTCTCTCATTTCAGGGTCGGAGCGGCAATTGAAACCGCGGGCGGAAAAGTTTATTCGGCGTTCAATGTGGAGTCGAGTAGTTATGGGCTCTCGATGTGCGCGGAGCGCATCGCCCTCTGGAGCGCGGTTAACGCGGGCGAATCGAAGTTCACCCGCATCGCGATCGTCTCCGACGCCAGGGATTTCTGCACACCGTGCGGCGCGTGCCGCCAGGTGATGTACGAGTTAGCCGGGGACATCGAAGTCTACCTAACGAACCGGAAGGGCGACGTAAGGAACTACAGGCTGTCTTCCCTTTTGCCCGAAGCATTCACCTCAAAGACTTTACTAGATGGACGAGATTAGCATACATTACGCGCCGCGGGACACCGGCTGGATCGAGGTCGTTTGCGGCTGCATGTTCAGCGGCAAGACGGAAGAATTGATCAGACGCCTCCGCCGCGCGGAGATAGCCCGGCAAAATGTCGCGACATTCAAACCGCGGATCGACAAGAGGTACAGCGACGATCATATCGTCTCGCACAGCGACGACAGGCTGAGATCGATAGTGGTCGATTCCGCCCTGGAAATACCCTCGCTTGCCAAGGACGCGCAAGTCGTCGGTGTCGATGAGGGACAGTTTTTCGGAATGGAACTGGTGGAAGTCTGCGAATCGCTCGCTTCATCCGGCAAGAGAGTCATCGTCGCGGGTCTCGACCAGGATTTCAAGGGCAAACCTTTCGAGCCGATACCCCAGCTCCTCGCGGTCGCGGAGTACATCACCAAAACCCTCGCCATATGCATGGTATGCGGTAACCCCGCCGACCGGACGCAGCGGAAGACTCATCAGGGCGAGCGTGTCCTCGTCGGCGCCAAGGATATATACGAAGCCCGCTGCCGAAAATGTTTCGTACCGCCTTCAGACTGAGATTCGCCGGCTTTATCAGCCAACCTTGTCTTTTCACAGCACAGGAGTAGTTTATGAAAAAGGGATTTTCCGTCGTTCTTTCCATTGTTCTGATGACGGGCGTGGCTTTTATTTTCGAATCATGCGGTAAAGGACAACCCAGCGCTCCTCCAAACAGCGAAGTAGGACTCGTCTTCGATGTCGGCGGGCGCGGCGACAAATCGTTCAATGACGCGGCTTATCTCGGACTCCAAATGGCGAAGGACAGCCTCGGAATAAAGTACCAGTACATAGAGCCCAGCGGCGGCTCGGACCGCGAATCCGCACTGCGCCAGCTCGCGAATCAGAAAAGCATCGGCATTGTCTTCGGTGTCGGTTTCATATTCACGGACGACATAACGAACGTCGCGAAAGACTTTCCGGACAAGAAGTTCGCGTGCATCGATTACTCATACGATTCCACGAAGGCCCTCCCGAAAAATCTCATCGCGATTGAGTTCCGGGAGAACGAAGGTTCCTTCCTGGTCGGCGCGATAGCCGGACTCATGACAAAGACAAATACGGTAGGCTTCATCGGAGGGATGGAATAGATCG
>JAJYGB010000400.1 GCA_021785235.1 Bacteroidota bacterium | reverse complement strand
CGAAGGCCCTCCCGAAAAATCTCATCGCGATTGAGTTCCGGGAGAACGAAGGTTCCTTCCTGGTCGGCGCGATAGCCGGACTCATGACAAAGACAAATACGGTAGGCTTCATCGGAGGGATGGAATCCCCGCTTATCAGGAAATTCCAGGCGGGTTACGAGGCCGGCGTGAAGTATGTGAACCCGAAATGCAAAGTCCTTGTAGCCTACGCCGGCGTCACCGGAGAAGCCTTCAAGAATCCTGCAAAAGGAAAAGAGCTCGCGCTCAGCCAGTATTCACAGGGCGCCGACATAATCTACCACGCCTCCGGCGTAACGGGACTTGGAGTCTTCGAGGCGGCGCGTGAAATGAAGAAGTATGCCATCGGTGTGGATATGGACCAATGGAACGAAGCGCCGGGCTACGTCCTCACGAGCATGGTTAAGAAAGGCGACGTGGCAGTCTACGATATTATCAGGGATTGGAAGGATGGCAAGTTCAAAGGCGGAACCGCGGATATTTTCGGCCTCAGGGACAACGGCGTCGATTTCGTATACGACAAGAACAATAAGCCGCTGATCCCCGAAGCTGTCTACAAAAGAGTCGAGGGCCTTCGCCAGGACATCATTACCGGCAAAATAAATGTCCCGACCCAATGACATTTCACAAGCAAGGCCACAATCCCGGGAATGAGTTCATGGAGCGAAGATGCATTCACTTTTGACCTTTGACCCTTGACCTTTGACTTTGTAAGATGCCCTACGCGATAGAACTCCTAAACATCACGAAGCGCTTCGCCCGGACTGTGGCTAATGACAACGTCACCCTTCGGGTTCAGTCCGGTTCGATCCATGCCCTCGTGGGCGAGAACGGCGCCGGCAAGACCACCCTGATGGAAACACTGTACGGACTCTACCAGCCCGATGCCGGCCAGATCAGGATACACGAGAAGAGAGTTCTGATCAGGTCGCCTCACGATTCCATCACACTCGGCATCGGAATGGTCCATCAACATTTCATGCTTGTTCCCCCGCTCACAGTTCTCGAAAACATCATACTCGGCGCCGAGACCACCAACCATGCAATTCTCGACCTCAGGAAGTCGACGGCCGAGATATCCGAGCTTGCAAGCAGGTTCTCGCTCAGCGTCCCGCTCACTGAAAAGGTCGAGAACATCGGGGTCGGTATCCAGCAGAGAGTCGAGATTCTCAAGGCGATCTACCGGAAGGCAGACATTCTCGTACTCGACGAACCGACCGCGGTTCTGACTCCGCAGGAATCGGTCCAGCTTTTCAAAATACTTTCAGAGCTTAAAGAAGAAGGCAAGACGATCGTCCTGATTACCCACAAACTGAACGAGGTCATGGCGATCAGCGACCGCGTTTCGGTGATGCGGAAAGGAAAGATCGTCGGAGAGGTTGAGACCGCAAAAACGAGCCCGCAGGACCTGGCGCAAATGATGGTCGGGCGGCCTGTGCTCCTTCGCGTTGAGAAGGGCGAGAAGAAGCCGGGCGACCCTGTCCTGGTAATCAACGACCTTTCATATGTAGATAGGCGTGGAATCAGCACGATAAAGAATCTTTCACTGGAGGTGGCCTCCGGAGAAATACTCGGAATAGCGGGCGTCGAGGGGAACGGACAATCCCAGCTCGTCGAATGCATCGCCGGACTTCTCAAGCCGACTTCAGGTTCAATCACGATCGACGGAATCCAGATCGTAGGTCTCACGGCACGCGAGGTTTTCGCGCGCGGGCTCGCGCACGTTCCTGAAGATAGGATCAAGCGCGGACTCGTGATCGACATGAACATCAAGGAGAACATGATTCTCGGGATGCAGGCGCAGCCCCGCTTCAGCTCACGCCTTTCCATGAACAGGAAGGCGATAACCGAAAACGCTCAGCTCCTTATCGCGAAATACGACGTCCGGCCGACTGATGCGAACGCGCTCGCCCGCGGGCTTTCCGGGGGAAATCAGCAAAAGGTGATAATAGCCAGGGAGCTTTCCAGAAACGCACAGGTGATCGTCGCCAGCCAGCCGACCCGCGGCGTCGATATCGGCGGCATCGAGTTCATACACCGCACCCTCGTACAGGCGCGTGACGCCGGAAAAGCGGTGCTCCTCGTGTCGGCCGACCTCAACGAGATACTCAGCCTCTCCGACCGCATCGCCGTAATGTACGGCGGACAGATCGCAAGAGTCTTCCCCGACAATAAGGTCGAGGAAAGTGAACTGGGGCTCTATATGACCGGCTCAAAAGGCAGCCAGGAACAAAAGGCCAACTGACGTCATGGCGACTAAGAAACACTGGCTCGAGCACTCCGCCACTCAGAACTTCCTGATCCCGATTCTCGCCGTGATATTATCGTTCGCCGTCGGGGCGATTTTCATACTGATTGTTGGACAGAACCCGTTCGTGGTCTACTCCGTTCTCTTTTCGCAAACTCTCGGGACATCCTATGGGATAGGACAGTTGTTGTTCAAGACCACCCCGCTAATCTTCGCGGGACTTTCGGTGGCGCTTTGCTTCCGGGCCGGACTCTTCAACATCGGCGCCGAGGGACAGCTGCAGATAGGCGCCTTCGCTACTGCGCTGGTCGGAATGTACACGCTCGGTGTCCCTGCTTATCTGGAGATTCCCCTCCTAATCCTCGCCGGAATGGTCGGCGGCGGAATATGGGGCTTCATACCGGGATCCCTCAAGGCCAGGAACGGCGCGCACGAGGTGATCAACACGATCATGCTCAACTTCGTCGCGGCCGCGCTGGTCAGCTATTTTGTGACCAACCTTTATAACGTTCCTGCGACGGTCCACACGCCGCCGATAGCCCCGACGGGCAGGCTCCCGCGCTTCGACACAATCTTCTCAGGGTTCGAAGGCTCCCCCGTTAATTTCTCTCTTGTCATCGCGCTGCTCGCAGCTCTTTTCGTCTGGTATTATATCGAAAGGTCACGTTACGGTTACGAGCTCCGCGTGGTCGGGTTGAATTCAAAGGCTGCTGAGTACGGCGGGATCAGCGTTTCCAAGAATATCATCCTGAGCATGACCATCGGCGGCGCGATAGCCGGGCTCGTCGGAACGAATTTCGTCATGGGCTACAAATATTATTTCGAGGAGGGCTTCTCGACCGGGACGGGTTTCATGGGAATCGCGGTCGCGCTTCTCGGCAACAACAACCCGTTCGGAGTCATACTCGCCGCGTTCCTCTTCGGTATGCTCGAATATGGCGGCCTGGTGATAAACACTATGGTGCCAAAGGACCTCGTAAGCATACTTCAGGCGATAGTCATCATATTCGTGATTTCGTCCAACAAGATCTTCAGGAGAATACTGGTGAACTTCCTGAAGAAGAGGACATTGACCTTAAATGATTAGCCAGATATTCTCTCTCGCCTTCCTGGCGCAGACCATCAGAATAACGGTGCCTTATTCGCTCGCATCGCTCGGAGGTGTATACAGCGAGAGAGGCGGAGTGGTAAACATCGCCCTCGAAGGGATCATACTCAACGGCGCCTTCTGCGCGACGGTGGGAACATACTACACCGGCAGTCCGCTGTTCGGCGTCGTCTGTGGTATTGCGGGCGGACTCCTGACCGCACTGATACACGCGGTCATTTCAATTCATATAAAGGCCGACCAGATCATCTCTGGTATCGCCATCAACTTGTTTGCGGTCGGTATCACGAAGTTTGTCCTGGAGATACTTTTCCACAGCTCCAGCAATTCCGACCGGATCGCCGGCCTTCCCCATATCCAGCTCGGTTTCATCGAGAACCAGCCTGACGTGGCAAGGCTTCTCGGAAACCCGCTGGTCCTCTTGACAATATTCATCATCATAGCAAGCCAGTTCATAATTTTCAAAACACGTTTCGGTTTGCGGCTCCGGTCGGTGGGTGAAAACCCCGAGGCTGCCGACACAGTGGGCATCAGTGTCACACTGTACAGGTACGCCGGCGTTCTCATAAGCGGCGCGCTCGCTGGCCTTGCCGGTGCGTGGCTCGCCTTCGACCAGCATTCGTTCACGGACGGGATGTCGGCGGGACGCGGGTATATCGCGCTTGCCGCCATGATCGTCGGGAAATGGAATCCGCTCGGCGCCGCGGCAGCATGCTTGCTGTTCGGTTTCGCCGAGAGCCTGCAGATACAGCTCCAGGGAGCGGGCCTACCGACTCAGTTCATCCAGATGATTCCCTATGTCGCCACGATCATCGTCCTGGCCGGGTTCATCGGCAAGGCGGTCGCGCCTGGAGCCGATGGCGTTCCGTATGAGAAGGAAAAATGAATAGAGCTGGAACACCGATCGCACGGATGCGACTGATCCTCACGGATACAACCATTCATGACATTTTGATCTGTGCAGATCCGTTTGATCGACGTCATCCGTGTTCCATTCCCCCATCCTTTCCGGAGACCAGTCGCCAGTGAGCATCAACCCCTTTCAGAAGCCTTCCGAATTCATCGCAAAATATTTCGGCAATCTTCATCATGACATCGCGATTGTGCTCGGGAGCGGTCTCGGTGGCTTCACGAAACACCTGACAGGTAAGAAGGTCCTCCCCACAGCCAATATTCCGGAATATCCGGTCTCCACGGTAGTCGGGCACAGCGGCGAGCTCGTAAGCGCAATGGTTGGAAGCAAACGGGTGCTCGTCTTCGGCGGAAGAGTCCACTTCTATGAGGGCGCGTCTACAGTGAATGGCGCCGTGACGGCCATTGTATCCCACACGCTCGGAATCA